>JAICRQ010000015.1 GCA_025966435.1 Anaerolineales bacterium
CATCGTGGTTTAATTCAGGACCACTGCCAAACATCACGACCCGGATCGGCTGGTTTGCTTCAATTTGTTTCATGGATATACTTTTGAAGTAACCTTTTCAAGGTTGCGCTGAGCCGATATTTCCATCTTTGCAGAAATGGCTCAAGACGATGCACCAGGTGAATCCAAAGCACCGAGTTGGAAAAAACGGCTGCTCCCGCTAAAGAGTCATTCGAAATAAGAAAAAATTCTGGATTCTGGCACTCTTCATCCAGCAATATAGAGGTCAAAATAGGACGGGTTTGCCAGGGGTAATAAATCGTCGTTTGACTCGTGAAGCTATTCAACGCCTGCCTCTTCTGTTGTGCCACATCTGCAATCTCCAGTTTGAAGAGGAGCTGCGGCTGGATATATCTTCGAATATCACGCTTGGGCATCAGCCGCCAGCGGTAATAAACAAAATATTCGATAAGTTGTACTTGGGGAAAATCTTGTTGGAGGTCAAACGCCACTGCCTGATTGACAGCCAGATGATCAGGATGGCGATCGTATCGAAATGGAACAAAAATAAACTTGGGTGCGATTGTTCCAATTTTGTTCCTGAGCAAATTCCTTAATGAAGATAGGTGTTTTTGTAGTTGGGCTTCGGGCAAGCACAGGAAGTGCAGATTCTGCTCCGGGACGCCCAATAATTTCATGGCGTCGATAGATTCCTGCATCCGGATTTTCCCCAGATTAGGCGATATTTTGTCGCGTCCCGGGATAATAGGCGCAGGAGATTTCATCCCGTCTGTCACATAAATAATGTGAACACCTTCCTTGTGCGGCAATTTGGCAATTAGCCCGCCACAGGCGAGGGCTTCATCATCCATATGAGGCGCCACAATCACGATCTTTCCCGTCAGGAGTTGTAGATCGAGGGCTGGCATAAGGGTTAATGCAGGGCAACCCTTTCGAGAAGCGCCAAGGTATTTTTTGTGCAGCGATCCCAATTGAAAAGAGATGAGCGCTCCAAACCCTTTCGGGAGAGCGATTCATGCAGCTCAGAATTATAGAGGATTCGAGCCATATCGGTTGCGATCCATTCTGTATCACTCGGATCAATTAACAGTGCAGCGTCTCCTGCAATTTCCTTTAGTCCATTGACATTTGAAGTCAGGATCGGAGTGCCACATGCCATAGCTTCAGTGAGCGGAATAGGGAATGCCTCGAGATTGGATGGGTACAGATAAAGATCCGCCATACTGTAGACAGCAGGCAGGTCCAGCTGGTCAATCCAGCCGGGGAAAAGAATATCCTTTCCATAGCCGTCTTTTGGTATTGCATATTCATCCCGGAATAGATGGCAATCCTTTCCACCAACGACTAGCTTATGGGGTGTCTGCGTTCTTTCATGGTAGTAAGCATAAGCTTTGAAAACCTGTCCCAGATTCTTGCGACCAGCTCCCTTGCGTTTGGTCAATGTCAGGATAAATTGATTGGGAAGCTGATAATGCGCTCGGACCTGCTGCAAAACCGCAGGGTCGGTGATACGTTTGAAGTGCCTGGACGGCGCAAAATAGATGGTCTGTATTTTGCTTGCTGGCAACTTTAGAATTCGGTTAAAGTTATTGGTTGTCTCCTGTGAAACCGAGATTATCGCAGATGACTTTCTGACGTAGAGCGGCAGCATCATCCGCATGTATTTCACATCCCACCAGGGATAGAACTGTGCCTGTTCTGGAATCAGCCAGTCGGCACCATGGACTACCATTACAGCCTTGCATGGAGCAAAAAACGGTACTGTGAATTTTGGATGGAAAAGGATATCGACCTTTTCCAAGCGGCAAGCGCGCGGGATGGCAACTTGATCCCAAACGGCTTTGTTCATCCCTCTCACCCAAATTTCTCTGGCATTCTCATGATACGAGAACAAACCGATATTGGACGGGTTGGCATAGAACAAAATATATTCGTTGGTCTTATCCAATTGCAGGAGTTCCTTGACGATGTTACGGGTGTATACTCCCACCCCGCCCTTTTCATCAATTGAACGCAGCATGATGCCGATGCGCATATATCTTGAGTCACCGAGAAAATCAGAAATTATGATTTTCCGTTCTTTTTCATTTCCGGGTTTACGACCAGCCAGCAACCAATCGCGAGATAGTCAAGCTTACCTTCTTTGAAGGAACGCAATGCGTCCTCTGGAGTACAAACGATGGGCTCGCCATGCATGTTGAAGCTGGTATTGATCAATGAGGGAATTCCCGTGAGTTTATGATAAGCCTTCGCGATCTCATAAAAATCAGCAGCCGTCTCCGGGTCGAGGATTTGGGGACGGGCGGTTCCATCGACGTGAACCACGCCGGGCGATTGAGAACGCATCTTTTCGGTACAGTTGAACGTAATCGTCATATAGCGGGCGGAGTCGCGAGCACCATCCAAACCCTCATAGCATTCATCAGCATATTCCCGCAAGGTGGCTGGGGCAAAAGGCATAAACTCCGTGCGTAGTAGGTGAGCGTTCAACCAATCGTTAATGGAAGGGTCAGTGGTATGGTACAGGATGGAACGGTGTCCAAGGGCGCGCGGTCCGTATTCCATTCTGCCGGTGAAGCGAGCGACCACATATCCTTCGGCAAGCAATTTTGCAACGACATTGGTGATGTCGGGCTCGTAGGTCGCCTGGAAGCCGAACGCTTCAATGCACTGGTGGATCTCATCGTCCTCATAGCTGGTTCCGAAATAGACGTTTTTCAACCGCTGGAGCAGACGCGTGGGATCAGTACCCGATTCCTCTGCCAGAGCGGCAAATGCACCGCCAATAGCCAGTCCACTGTCATCCATGGCTGGGTGTACGAAGAAGTCGTCGACATCTTCGAGTTCATGAACGCGCTGATTAAACTTGACATTGGAAAATACGCCGCCTGCGACAGCAATCGAGCGAATTCCAGTTTTTCGTAACCAGAAACGAATGAATTCTATGCCTATCTCTTCCAGCAGGAGTTGAACACTTGCCGCTAAATTCGCCTTATCAAAATCGGCAGGAAGGCGACTGGCGATCTGCTTCAATGCGGAACGGTGATACATCGGCACCGAGTATTGGATCTGCCCCGGGTCTTCGTAGCTTATAAACTCACGCAGGATGTTGATATAGGTTGGCTTACCTAGCGCGGCGAGGCCGGTAATCTTGCCCTCGTGGCTCTCGGCTTTGAACCCGCACAGATGTGTAATATACGAGTAGAAATTTCCTAACGAATTGAAGCTATCCACCACAGCGAGCTGCATCAACCGGCCATTTTCACCCCGGTATACGCTCCCCGACAATCCATCTCCTCCACCATCTAGTGTGATTATCAGCGCCTGATCATAATTACTCGTGAAATAGGCGCTGGTCGCATGACAGTAGTGGTGATCGTAATATTTGACCGGCGCAGTGATCGCATATTCCCTTTCCAACAATTCAGGAATCTGCGCGAGCCGTTTGCGCGAGAGAAGGTGCTTGAGTTGATGGTGGGCTTTCTGGGCAAATGGTATATACCCGGCAATCGGTGCAATTGTCCCACTTATCTTTTCCAATGGGCGCGGCTTGCCAGCATGCTTACTATCGAACCAACCGTTCCAGGGAATCGGCTCGGGCTCGAAAACACTCACCTTTTGCGCGACAGCAACGATATCTATATCCTTTGCGGAAATACTCGAATCCGCCATGACCTGATGGATAGCTTGCCGCGGCATGCCACTTGCCATTTTCATTCGGCAGAGCCGCTCTTCGGCAATAGCAGAGAGAATTTCCCCATCGTTTAGGATCGCGGCTGAGGATGGTTTACTATCGATAATGCCTAAGGCAATCAAGTTGGGTTTTCCTATGGTCCTCTTAAGAATCAATCGTATTTAGATTGTTTCTTCGTCTTTCAAAATAATTCACCGCCGCAATCACAACTGCCACAAAAAGTGATTCGGTAAACATGGTCCACAGGTGCCATAGGCTGAACCAGCCAAGCCCCCACTTCAGACCGTAAAAAAGCTTTATAGGGGAGGCAAACCGGGTTTGGTTAAATGGCCAGAATAGCATCACACCCCTTTCGGCGGTTAAAGCATCCATGATCACGTGAAGATCATAGGATAGCAGGCAAATCAGAAACCAGAACCAAAAATCGAAATGGTATATCTGGCGGAGGATTGCTGCAATAAGTATAGCAACGGGAATCCCCAATAACAGACTGTGCGAAAAATTGTTGTGATACTTCTGCATATCTCTAAAGATGATAGCAGCAACAACATCCAGATC
Source organism: Anaerolineales bacterium (assembly GCA_025966435.1). GTDB lineage: Bacteria > Chloroflexota > Anaerolineae > Anaerolineales > Villigracilaceae > Defluviilinea. The sequence goes on from JAICRQ010000015.1 coordinate 4,253, forward strand.
GGGTAATAATGAGAGCCCCATGACCAGGATCGTCTGAAAAGGCAGCTTCCAAAACTGCGCTCGGTCTTCTGACAATCTGTGCTTGTAGTAACGGTAAATTGCGTATCCAGTGCCAAGATGCGCTATTGGGGAAGGCATAGTTCCTGTAATTTTTCTGTGATGGCGCCCTGCTCAACGCCCTGGATATAGAGTTGATGCCAGAGGTCAAGAGTCAGCAACATCCAAAGACGGACATGATGATCATAGCGATTCGTGCGATGCTCCTCCAGTAGCCGTTGAATGTTCTCCTTTTTGAACCAGCCTGCCTTCACAAAATACGATTGCTCCAGCATCTGGCTAACCAGAGGAAAGAGATCCGTTCGGAACCAATAGGCAATGGGAAGCATAAATCCCTGTTTTTTTCGCTGAAGGATTTGTGCCGGAAGATAATTTGCTGCGAGTTTCCGCATGAGATATTTTGGCTGGTTATTTTGTACTTTGATCTTTGCCGGGACTTTGGCGAGAAACTCGACCAATTCATGATCCAGGAACGGTGAGCGCGCCTCAAGCCCATGCGCCATACTCATGCGGTCGGTCAAAACCAGGGAGTGTTCCGGTAAACGGGTCACAAAATCCGTGTATAACATTCGATCCAGCAAGTCGTCGGCTTCGCCATGATCAAAAGGCTCGGTAATCGCGACCGTGGAATCTCTCTCGCCAAGTTCCCTCCACAGGGCATCAGAGTAAAGCTCGCGTTTTCCTTCGTGTGTGAAACGGAAGAAGCACGTTGCTTCCGCATATTGTGCTGCGGCGGTCGCCTGCAGGGAGAGATGATGTACCCAGCGAAGTTTCTGAGTCAAACTTTTGTACCTGAAACTATCAGTCAGACGATCCAACATCGGTCCCATGAGCCCTTGCCGTATGGTGTACGGCATCAGACTATATGCATCAATGTAGCGCGCGCCGACATAACGATCAAAACCGGCAAAGAGCTCATCTCCGCCATCGCCACCCAAAACGACCTTGACGTGGCTTGACGCAAGCTGAGCCGCCTGAAACATACACGCAGCAATTGGATCGGAGGGTTCATCGAGATGCCAGATTATATCCGGCAGGGATTGGATCAGATTCGCAGAAACGCGTTCCTCTACATGTTGCGTTCCGTATTCCTTCGCTACCATGCGCGCGAAGGGAAGCTCGTCGAAATCGCTTTCCTCCACGCCGATCGAAAACGTTTTCGGCGTTCGTTCGAGGTCACGCGCAAGGATCGCAACGATCAGGCTGGAATCCAGCCCGCCGCTAAGAAAGGCTCCAACCGGCACATCACTGATCATATGTGACTCGACCGTGCGTTGAATCTGTTCACGAAGTGCTTCGAGGGTCTCAGGTTCAGAAAGGGTGAGTTTCTCTCGGAATGACAATTGCCAGTAACGGCGCAGTCGAATTTGTCCATTCTGAAAGACTAACGTATGAGCAGGCGGAAGTTTTTGAATATGTTTGAAGATCGTGCGCGGCACAAGAATAAAGCGCAGGGACAGGTAATCGTGCATGGCAAGCGGATCCAGTTCGGGAGCGTGACGATGAAGTGCCAAGATCGCCTTCATCTCTGAGCCAAAGAGGAAATCTGAACCGTCGCGCGCATAGAAAAGCGGTTTCTGCCCGATCCGATCCCGGGCAAGCAACAGCTTTTGCTGGCGCTCGTCCCAGAGTGCAAAGGCAAACATACCACTGAGCTGCTCTACACAGTGCTCACCAACCTCTTCATAAAGATGAACGATGATCTCTGTATCGGAATTGGTGTGGAACGAATGTCCTTTCGCCTCCAATTGCATACGAAGAGTCCGATAATTATAGATCTCTCCGTTGTAGATAACCCATATCGTGCCGTCTTCATTGCTGATAGGCTGGTTTCCCGTTTCAAGATCAATAATACTCAACCGGCGGCTGCCAAGGCCAATGTTGGCATTCACGTAACTTCCCGAATCATTAGGTCCGCGATGGACGATGGTAGCCAGCATTGTGTTTAGTTCTTCGATCTTGACACCCGAGGGACTGTACTTACCGCAAATACCGCACATGGAGATCCTAGAGTTTTATCGCCGTTACAGACAGCTTGTAAGCAAGCTTCTTAGCAACCGATTCGGGCAGAAGGTTATATACAGGTCTTAATACATATGTATATAAATTCGCTTTCAATCCGCTTCGTCGTACCGGCAGAAGACGATGATGTTCCTGAACCGCTTCGACCATCTTAAAACCCTCAAAGAAACTCAGGATTTGTTTCTCCGTATAAAACTCATTGACAGGCGGGTCTTCTTCTTTATATTCGATATTTTCGCGACCGAGATGATGAAGCAGATACATCCAGGAGGGCTTTCTGTAAAAGTGAGATATGATGGCGCGTCCGCCGGGTTTGAGAACGCGTTTCGCCTCCTGAATCGCGCGCAGCGTATCACCTGTTGCATGCAATACACCATTTGCCCAGACGGCATCAAAAGTGTGATCTGCGAACGGTAGGTCAAGAGCATTCGCCGTCCGGATCTCTTCTGCTTGAACTCGTTCGAGCTCAAAATGGCGTTTTGTTAAGGCTACCGCGTGGGGGGTGAGATCGGTCGCAGTGACGCGGACCCCGCGCTTCAGAAATTCCAGGCTGTCGTAGCCCATCCCACAACCGATTTCGAGCAAGTGTTTTCCCTTGAGGAGTTTCGCTTCCCGATCGATGCGCTCCATAATCCAGGGGAACTTAAACGGATTCATCCAAGGGCGGATATGCGCGAAGAACTCAGGGGTACCGGGTTTTACACGTGTATCGGTAACATACTGCAGTCCCAGGGTGTGGGTATTCCAGTAATCGTGAACTTCTCCAACAGTTATCGCTAATTTTTCATCCATATTTTCTCATCCTGGACGGGTGGCGTTCATATGTTCAATCGTCTTTTGTATACCTGTACGTAAATCGACCTTAGGTTGGTAATTCAATCTAGACTGGGCTTTGGCAATCGAGTAAGCATTACGCTTCAAAAAAAAATCCATACTCCGGCGTGAAAAAGGCGTCTGCCGACCAATGAGCTTAAACGTATGCTCAAGAACTAGCCCCGCCGCTTGACCAAGGATGACGGGCAGATAGATTTGCGGTGATCGAACGTTTAGCTGCTCCCGAATCAGACTGACAAGCCCTCTAGATTCGACAGGGAATTCGCCCGCAATGATGAAGACCTCTCGATCAATATCCGGAGTTTTGGCACACAACTCCAACCCGCGGATTGCATCACTGATGTACACAGGATGCCGCATATTCTTGCCATCACCAAAAATCGGAAACCGTCCCTTTGAGATTGTGCGAAACATTTTTTCTGTGCGCTGGCAACGCGGTCCATAGACCCAGGCAGGGCGAGTCACAACGACAGGAAGGCCTGTCCGATGGGCAAAATCTAATGCGGTTCTTTCCCCCTCAAGCTTGGTTCGCTCATAGATGTTGACGGGATGACATTCCGTGGTTTCGTCAGCCGGAGGATGCTCCACATCGCCGATCACACCCACACTACTGCAATGCACAAAGCGCTTTACCTTTGCCTGTTTGGACGCCTCCAGCAGTAACAGAGTCGCATCGACGTTCACGCGGTGATACTGTTCATCGGAGAGACGAACGTCAAGATGCGCGCTCGCAAGATGGTAGACAACATCGATGCCCTCGACAAGCCTCCGGACAAGATCCTTTTCGGTGATGTCGCCGCGAATCCGTTCCAGACAAGGATGTCCCGCCTGGTGCTTCAGCAAGTCTAGGTGAAGGTCGACCGCTCGAACGTGATGCCCACGTTCAAACTGACTATCCACTAAGTGGCTTCCGATAAAGCCGCCTGCGCCGGTGATCAACACTCTCATACATGATCCTCTTTTCGCGCACTCACAATCACCGCGTTGTTTGTCCGCACCGGAAGCAGGCTGTCCAGCAGGCTGATTGCTCGTATGATCGGGAAAAGGAGGGAATACGCTCGATACGCCAAGCCATGCGTCTTAAGTTCACCCGCAGAAACAGGCGCGATGTGGCCAGGTTGTGCACCACCATGTCTTTTTGCAAGCGCACGCACATAACCAAAATTGATCGCCAACTCGATCATTTCGGTCAGGAAGCGGGAATACCCACCCGTATCTTTCGGCTCCAGTCCGGACTTCCGGAGAGCATCGGATAGCTCGGAAACAGTATATCCCGCGCGCGTATGACCGTACACGTCAGGCGTCATGCCCAATCGCCATTTGATTTTGTTCGCTAGAAGCTTCTCGTCCCCATTTGGGACAGTAACCACTGCCTTACCACTCGGCTTTAATACTCGTCTTAATTCCTTTAGAAAAGGCTGATCCTGCCCCAGATGTTCAAGCACATCTATAGAGATGACGTAGTCGAAATGCTCGCTCGGGACTGGAAAGTTATCTTCCTTGAATGAATATACAGGTTCACTCAGAAGCATGGAAATTTGATCGTTGTTTTCGCCAGACACGTCGACCCACGTCCATTCCCCGCCGTGCTTGCGGAAATGCCAGTTGAGCGCCCCATTGTTATCGCCGCACGTGATGAGCAGACATTTTTTGCCTGTCGTTTCACCCAGCATGTCCAAAAGCGCCCTCAGCTTTTGCTGCTTTTTGATCGACCGCCGAAACATTTCGATCTGCCATGGAAGGTGATGAGCTTGCATAGATTATGCCGTTATAGTTTCCATTTGCTTGAACGGATACATTTGGATGACCGAATTAATTTCCTGTTGCTCGCGTTCGGGGCTCCATAGAAATTCGCGGCCCATTAGGCTAGCACACTCTTGGAGCGCAGCCATGGACGGCAGTCCCGTCGCCCCCAATCCTGTGCGGCGGCCGATCACATCCGCAAGGGTCCATGCCATTTCATCATGAATGGCATGTTCCACCTCTGCGACAATAACAGGCTGCGGCGGGTCAATTCTGCGAGCCAAATCAGGCTGCCTTGGCACGCCTTCCACCAGCTTTTGGTATTCCGAACCATACGTATACACCAAATGCTCAGTAGTTCGTTCATTTACTACTCGCGGAGCTTTGCGTAGCGCTTTCCTCAGAAAGTCTCTGAAATCCTCAATTTGCCCACCTCTAATTGGCATCATCTGCGTTTGACATTTTTTTGCCTTCATGCCAAGTTTGCTCACTGCCAGATCCATAGCCTGTTCCCCGACCACACGCGCTGTCGTGTATTTCGCACCGAGGATGCTGATCAGGCCAGATATTCTATCCTTTTTATGATGGTCGATCACCATACCATCACGCGTGAGCTGGACCGGGTGTTTGTTTGCGTTTGCCCTGTCGACTGGCAGAAATCCCCAGGTGACATGGCGGACATCTTCCAGGCAAAGCTTGAGAGCTGGATGAGCGCTATTGATTTGATCAAGAAATTCTTGGACCATACCTTCACTCAGCTTGAAAGTGTGCGGCGCATCCCGCCATGGGATATGGCGTGTCCCAATCATGGATTTGTTCCTCCACGGGACAACAAAAAGAATTTGCGGAGGATTTCCATTTACCGGTTGACTTGTCAGCCCGACCGCCACACCTGACCAAACCTGATCTACGATCACGTTCATCGCAACAGATGTCATATACTCAGAACGAAGAGCGGCTTTCTCAAGAAGGCAATCCATCCACGCCCCAGCGCAGTTAATCACTACTTTTGACTGGATATCGAAAATCTGTCCTGTCTGAGAATCCTTGGCTCGAACGCCAGTGATTCGATCATTTTTCTGTAGGAAGCTGATCGCTTCGACATAATTTGCGACTTCTGCGCCCGCATCCACTGCGGAAAGGATGAATTCTAAAAGCAACCTCTCTGAATTATAAATCTGCGCGTCGTACCAAACTGCACCTCCGGTAGAAGTTGAGACGTCGTACCCCGGTAAAATTCTGGAAAGTTCTCGTTGTGAAACGACCATTCCGTCGAGGAGATGTTTTTCCGGGTCGACAAGATGATTTCGATCAAAACTTAGGATATCGTTTACCGTAAGTGCAAACCCCATCGCCAAACGACTACGGGATATCTTCGGTGTTGTCGGTATTAAGCATGTCAAGGGATGGACGAGATGAGGAGCGATCTTCATCCAAGTGGTACGCTCCCGCGCCATCATACGGATTCTTGACAAGTTCCCGTCCTGTAGGTATCGCAGGCCCCCGTGGATGATCTTGAGGCTGTTTTGTGATGTCCCGCTACCAAAATCCCCGCGCTCAATCAAGGCAACGGAGAGGCCACGTAGGGTCGCATCCCAAGCCGTGATAGCTCCATGAATTCCTCCCCCTACTATGAGTACATCAAATGTTTGATTCGCCAATCGTTCAAGGTTGCGTTCCATTTATTTCACGGCAAACGTCAGGAGATGCCAGCCGAACCGTCTGATCCAAGACACAGGCATCAAATTAAAGGCTCCAATAAAAACATTGTTAAAAAGAAAAGCTTTCCAACCGAAATGCAATCTGGTCTTCACCGGAAAACGCTCAGGAACGATTCGATAGTCCTGAAAAAGTTGCAGCAGTTGTATTAGTTCCCTGATTGAAAATTTTCTCAGCACAGGAGCATCTTCATGCTCAAGCGGTACTTTGGTCACTTTTCTCATTAGATTGAGCCAGGATTGCTTGTTGTAGACCATCATGATGGCCTCGCCGCCCGGTTTCAGAACTCTGTGAATTTCCACGATCATTTTTTGGGCATCTGCGGTGTACTGCAAAACGCCATGCGCGTAAACCAAGTCAAACGTGTTATCTGCAAACTTCATCGATTCGCCGTTCATTACGCGCAGATCGGCGTTCTGTTCACTCTGCTCGAAATTCTTGCACGCCAGATCTATTGCCGTCTTCGATAGGTCGATTCCCGTAACGTTCGCACCTCCGCGTGCAAATCGCACCAGATCAATGCCGACGCCGCAGCCAACTTCCAACAGGTTTTTTCCTTTATAGCCATTGAAGTCCACCAAGCGCGGCAGGTACTTAAGTTTGTCGTAGCGATACTCATTGAGTTGCCGGAAAAATCCTGGCGTGCCTACAGGATATGTCGTGATGGACAGATCATGGATGTGTTCATCCCAGTAGGCCGCAATCCGCGCGATTAGGTCTGCTTGGCTCATAACCATAAATATGGTTTTTAAGTGGCTATCCGCTCGTTGAGATGCCACATCTCAAATACCATCAGTGCCCACAAACGATGACTATGATTGACGCGTCCATCAAGATGTTCTTGAATCCATTGTGCCACCACTTGGTGGTCGAAGTAACCAAGTTTCTGGATAGCGGTTTTCGAGAGCAAGTCAAGCATCATAGGTTTCAGAGAAGTTCGGAGCCAATGCTTCATAGGAATGCTGAAACCCTCTTTTGGCTTTTCCAGTATCAACGGCGGCACCATGTTTTTGACCGCCTGACGCAGAATAGATTTCGTGCGCATTCCCTGTAGTTTCATATGAGCCGGCAGGTTCAGCGCAAATTCCACGATGTGATAATCAAGCAGGGGCACGCGGGCTTCAATCGACACCGCCATGCTCATTCGATCCACCTTTGTTAGGATGTCATCTACCAGATATGTTTTGACATCTACATACTGCTGTTGTGCCAAGTGGTCAAAGTGGTTGGCTTTGTCAAAATAATCGCTAAAAAAATCAGTCGTGAGATCATCGTAGAGTGTCGCCCGCAAATCAGACCGATATAATGAGTTCTTCTGAGAAGAATTCAGGAACATCATCCAGCGAGCGTGGCGAAGGGAGGGATTGAATGCGCCACCTTCTACCATTCGCTGAACCTTGTTGATTAAGCCTTTCTTGACTGGCTGGGGCGTCATCCATCCAGCGAATTTCGGAAGAACCTGCTGACGCAATGCCCGAGGCAAGCACCCGTAGTATCGATCTAGTTTTTCGGCGAGATAGGTATCATACCCAGCAAACAGCTCATCACCGCCATCGCCCGATAAAACAACCTTTACATCATGACTGGCAATCTTTGAAACAAGATAAGTTGGAAAGATAGACGTATCGGCAAACGGCTCGTCGAAGTGAGCTACCAACTGTTCTATGAGATGTGTGTGATCTGATTTCAGAACTTCTACGTGGTGCTTCGTGCCAAAGTGTTTCGCTACCGCCGCTGCATAGGGAAGCTCGTTATAGCTATCATCCTCAAATCCGATCGAAAAGGTCCGGACTGGCTCGTTCGCAATCTGACTCATATAGCCAACGATCAGGCTGGAGTCGATGCCTCCGCTCAGGAAAGCTCCCAGCGGCACATCGCTGACTAAGCGGAGGCGGACCGATTCCTTAATCAAGCCGGAAAGGATTTCCGCACATTCCGCCTCGCTTTGGCTTATAGGTTGGTATGGCACATCCCAATACTGAGTGGCCTTCAGCTCCCCGTCTTCAACCACCAGTCGATGGCCTGGCAAAAGCTTAAAAACGCCTTCATAAATGGTCCGTGGGGCAGGAATATATTCCAGCGTGAGGAAGATATCCAGAGCCGTGAGATCCACTTGTCTCGGCACCTCCGGGTGAAGGATCAATGCTTTGAGCTCTGAACCGAAGACCAGCTTATCCGCACCCGACCAGTAATATAAAGGTTTAATCCCCAAACGGTCCCGCGCGAGGAAGAGCCGACGCTCGCGTGCATCCCAAAGCGCGATGGCAAACATTCCGTTGAAATGGGTCACACATTCATCCCCATATTCTTCATAGGCGTGGACAATGATCTCGGTATCGGTTTGCGTTTTGAATATATGCCCGCGCTGTTCCAAGGCGGCGCGTACGTTCTGAAAGTTATAGATTTCCCCGTTATACACCACCCAGATATCACCCGATTCATTCGAAATGGGTTGTTGACCGGTGTCTAAGTCAATAATACTGAGGCGCCGCACTGCAAGGCTGACCTGATCATCCTGGTAATAGCCTTCATCATCCGGCCCACGATGCTGAAGAGAGGCATTCATCCGCAACAGGATCGATCGATCTGCGAAAGCGTTCGGCTGAAAAGAAATGACACCGCAAATACCACACATCTTATTCTCTCCACGATAGCGCTGGTTCTTCGACTTCCCGAACCGATAAAAGCAATTGGTAAATCCGGTTGATCTTCGAGATGTAAACCTGGTGACTAAACTTCTCCTTGGCGAATTCATGTGCATTTTTTGCAATACACTCTGCCCCCTCGGGGTCGCGCAGTACACGCAGGATTCCCTCGGCGAAGGCCGCCTTGTTTGGTTCTACAAGAACGGCAACGTCTGGGCTCAGCACCTGGGTGTGGGCTGTAATATTTGTGGCAACAATCGGTTTGTTTGCGTGAAGATAACTATAGATTTTCAATGGGGTTGTTGTGCCATCCAGGCGTGGAGAAATCAACACCGCGGCATAAGCAAGGTAGACCATGGATTCGGCAGGAGAGACAACATCTAAAAACAGGACATGCTCCTGCACATTCATGTCTCGGGCGATCTCGGTCCACTCTCTGGCTTGCTGATTTTTCGCGCCAACAAAGATAAAGATCACCTGTGGGTACTGTTTCGCAACGGTTTCCACACATTGCAGCGCCATCGTCAAGCCCTGGTAGCGTTCATAGGTGCCGGTATAAACAATTGGAAGTCTGCCATTGAGGCTCAGCTTATTCTCTAGTTGTTCGACATCGTCCGACTGAATAGAAGTTTGATAGGCTTGCAATGCAATATTCTCAATCGTTTCCACCTGGATATCAGAGCCAATTGTTTTGACATACTTTTCGAGGTCTGTTCCCACGGTGATTACTGCATCACAGGTTTTCAGCACCATCGTTTCCAAGATACCAAAAATCTTAATAAAAACGGGTGTATTCCCAAAATTGAAATTACCCAGCTGCTTGGATAATACGGAATGCATATCGTAAAGATGACGGGTGCGGAAAATCCATGCCAAGAACATACTAAAAAAAGCGGCCTCCTCATGGGAATGAATCACATCATAATGTTTCCATAACAACAGTTGAATGGCTTTGAAGAACACCAAAACATCCAGCAAAATTTTGGCCCTGGAGGGTCCGATCCGGACATGCTGGATCGTTTTGATTTTCCTAACCCGGTGAATTTTTACGTTCGGAAACTCGACATCCTTACCAACATGGTACGTAATCAGATCGATTTCATGTCCAAGAGCCGAGAGCGCTTCCAGGCGTTGATAAACGCTGATTGGAGTACCGCGCGGTTCAAAAAAAGGTTGAGGGGAAATCATTAATATTTTCATGTGACATGAGTCCTTAAGTTCCCCCGAGACAGGCCGATAATTAAGATGGTCTTTTGCTGTCAAGAATTTGTTGATAGATATTCATGAGCTGAGAAGCAATCGAAGCCCAGCTATGAAAGCCTCTGACATACTTCATTCCAGCATCACTAATCTTCTGCTGAAGGTCTCGGTTTGTCATCAACTGCAATACGGCCTGTGAAAAGCCATCCGGGTCATCGGAAACGAAAAGATCTTTTCCTGGTTGTGCCTGAAGCGCCGAAAGAGCCTGGCAGGTGGTCACGACGGGGGTCCCGGTTGCCATCGCCTCCAATATCTTGTTTTGAATGCCGGCTCCGTACAGAAGTGGTACAACCGAGACCGTTGCGCGCCACAGGAAGGGGCGGATATCATCTACTGTTCCCGTCACTGTAATCAGAGGATTTCGCGTCATTTTTTTAATCGCTGGAGCAGGATCCTTACCCACAATATACAGATGTGCAGCTGGGCGAAATTTCCAAATACGCGGCATGATCTCTTCCACCAGATATTTCGCCATCGAAATATTCGCGTGATAACTCATCTTGCCGCTAAAAATGATTGTCTCAGGCTCTCGTTGAAATTCAGCGCTAGAATGGAAGTACTCCAGATCCACTCCATTGGGCAGAACAGAAATCTCCGATGGAATCTTCCCGGGAGGGACAAGTCCAAGCAAAGCTTCCCTATCCGAAGGGGCTGTGACAAGGACATGATCGAACCGGCGGGCTAGATCCCCTTCTGTTCGTCTGGTTCGGCTAAGCTCAAAGCGTGTCATGAATTTGCCAAAGAAACTGCGGCTCTGTTTCGCCGCCTGTTGAAACAGATGGCTAATACAGTCGACACTGTCCCAGACGACGGGCATACTGGGCAATTTCGACTTCAAGTAAAGGCCAAAGCGTGAACCTCTTAAATGTTCAACATGTACGATGTCAAATTCGTTTTGAGCAGCACGTTGGACTATTTGTCGAGCCATGTCAGGCTGCCAGCTATATACAGATTGAAGTGGCTTCTCCGAGGGAAGAGCAACTGCACTGTTCAAGAACGAACGCCAAACAGGCTGGGCATAATAGTACACGTCATGGCAATAGCTTTTTAAACGATGTGCATCCATCTGATCCCCCTGGCTCGATCCAAGTGTGAATACCGCGACATCATGACCCAGAGAGGTCAGTTGCTTGATCAGGTTGTACGAACGAGTTCGAATCGGATTTGGAACATAAGGAACAATATAGGCGATACGCATGCTCAGATCCTAGACAAACTGTCGATAAGCATTATCCAAAGCCTTTCATTGGCTGCCCAAGCAAGAATTGCACAATTCGCTGGCTTGCCTTCCCATCGCCATAAGGATTGATTGCGTTAGACATCTGAGAATAACTCTCCGGGTCCTCAATCAAACGGATGGACTCGGAATAGATCCTATCCGCATCGGTACCTACTAATTTTGCCGCACCTGCCTCAATTGCCTCAGGACGTTCCGTCACCTCACGAAGAACAAGGACTGGTTTATGTAGACTTGGAGCTTCTTCCTGAATGCCTCCCGAGTCTGTCATAATGAAATATGCTCTGCTCATCAGACTCACCAATTCCTCATAATTTAGTGGTTCTATGAGAGAAATGTTGGGAATGTCGCTAAGCATCGTATGCACAGTCTTACGCACATTTGGGTTCAGATGCACAGGGTACACGATTTGAATTTTGTCTTGATAATGACAGGCTATGCTCGCCAACGCTTGACAGATATTCTCAAGCGGCTTGCCAAAGCTCTCACGCCGATGAACGGTAACTAAAATTAGCAATCTATTTTCGAGCGAGGGGCTGATCCGAGAATCCAGGGGTCGGCCAGCAACCCGTTCAGAAATCGTCATCAGCGCGTCGATGACTGTATTGCCTGTGACCACAATAGCTTCTGGACAAATCCCTTCTTGAAGCAGGTTCACGCGGCTGTTCCGAGTCGGAGCGAAATAGGCATCGGCTAAAATGTCAGTAATACGCCGATTGACCTCTTCGGGGAATGGCTGAAACTTATCGCTGGTTCTTAGTCCTGCCTCGACGTGACCGAGCTTGATTCGATGGTAATATGCGACAAGGCTTGCTACCATCGCGGTTGTGGTATCCCCTTGTACAAGTATCCAGTCTGGTTTCTCAATGGCTATTACTTCATCCAGGGCAGTCAGGATCTTTGCAGTAAGAAGGGAAAGACTCTGATTCGGATTCATCAGATTCAAATCATAATCAGGAACAATTTCAAATATGTTTAGTGCCTGATCAAGCATTTCCCGATGCTGCGCCGTAACGCAAACAACAGACTTTATTTCTTCCGGGCAATTCATTAAGGATTTAATGACCGGCGCCATCTTAATGGCCTCAGGACGGGTACCAATGACAGTCATAACTTTCAAAATCATCTTAGCTTCCTAAAACGCGCAATGTAGTTTGATAGTAGCGTGGAAAAGCCTGTCGACTCTATATTATTGTGAATCCGGGGCTAGCCGGGGAATTATTAGTGAGGCCCTTTCAGACAAATCAGGCCGGTCCTGTGTTCCCCACCACCAGATATAGACACTCATTTCATTCTGGGCTTCAGGTATGCGACTCAGCAGCGCCTGAGCTCTGTCCAATTCGCCGAGCCAGACGTAACAATATCCTAAACTCTTAATAATGCCCCGATGGTTAGGCGCCTCCTGATAGGCCGTTTCGAGATTCGCTGCTGCTGTTTTAAAATCCTGACGCAGTAGGGAGATCAGACCAAGGCGGTAGTTGGCGGTCTGGTTATGGGGTTCAAATTGAAGCGCAGATTGAAGCGTGGTCTCTGCCAATTCCAGACGAGGTACAACCTCAGAGGTTGCCCATTCACTGGTGGGAAAATCTTTGAGCTCGGCCTGTGACATCTGAACCGCACCCAGATTCGCGTACCAAATCGATATGATCTTATTTGGATTCAGCGCGAAAATCACAATGACAGCCAAGAGTGAACCAATTAGGACTCTATACTTTGACAATAGGATCTGAGGCTGTTGGAGAACTTGTGCTTCTGAACTTTTCGGCCTCTTCACCCCTGCCATCGCCATTCCCAGCGGGTAGAAAAGCAGCGCGGTTCCATTCCCATTGTACAGATAATCGTAAAATAATCCATGCACGACCGTAATAATCAGCGCAAATAGCCCTAGCCATCTCATGAATCGCAACTCATTTGTCGGATCGTTTGCTATGGCCTGAGAAACGAGGAATATACTGCCCAAATATAGAATAATAAAAATAGATCCCGCTATTACTCCCTGTTCAATGGCAACATCGAGGAATAGATTGTAGCTACTTGCGAAATAGAATTGGGGGATGACGAGTATGTACTGTGAATAAAGACCCGGAAAAGAGGCCAGACCGGCACCAGTGATTGCAAAATCCATCAACAAATAGGAGCCTCGTCCAAGTAATTCTGCGCGAGAGTTCGTTCCATAGCTGTTGTGCATCGAACCAGGAAGATCACTTGCTGGTCCGAGATAGGCAAAAGCAACCAATACAACTAGATAACCAAGAACAAGAACCGGAAATAGAGCCCTCAATCGAACGTCAGATCCTGATAAGGTCGAGACTCTCCAAAGCACCCAAAGTCCCAGAGCACCCACAACGATGAGACCGAACCCGCGGGAAAGTGTTAACACAAATACTAAAGCGACCATCCCCATGCCGAAAAGCAGGAAAAGTTGCATCACGAGGGCTACAGAGCCCAAAGGCTTCTTGCTTGTGTGCCACAACCAGTAAAAAGCCAATATGGCACTGATGAGAATCAACCCCAAGACGTCGTCATGATGAATCGCAGGCCAGTCAAGGTGGGGTCTGAAATTTGTCCACCAAATAGCAAACCTTCCACCACTTTCTGCGAAATTGTATGTCAGGCAAAAGTACAGCGACAGCACGAGTGCCAAGCAAAAAGACAGAAAGGACAAGACTGAGAGATTTTGTTTCGGTTGGGCACTTAAGGCATAATAGAGCAAGACCGCACTAACAATGAGCCAGACTTTAATCCAGGCAGCCGATTTATCATAGGCGGCCCAATAGCCACACCAGGCGGTAACCAGGAAAATTGCGATCAGCCAATCAAATGGGGTACGCTGGAATGCAGCGTACCCTGCCAGGAACCTTAATACCCATGGCAGCAACGCCATCAGGCTGAACGCAATTCCGAACTGTGGGATTAACATCCAGGCTGCTGTGCTCATCATCACTAAGAAAAGATCAGTGAGGGCAAACCAACGATTGTCAACAAGCTGGCGCAAGAACTAACTCTCCAATTCCATCGTGAGAATTACTAGCCAGCACCACCCACCGGCGCGCCTTCATCAGAAGATGCCCACCAGAGGTGTTGGAGACCGACATTCAGCGCAGTCTTCATCGTAGACCAGTCATAGAGTAACATCTTTAAGTATGTGAACGCGGGCCCGGGCCGTAACGCCCATTCACGGAAGGCCCGCTTTTGCCAATAAAGCAATCGCTCTGCCGGCAAATTTGGATAATCCAGTACTGTCCCTTTATCCATATCCACTTGCTCCCA
>JAICRQ010000330.1 GCA_025966435.1 Anaerolineales bacterium
GCCGTGGCTACATCGCGCAACGTGCCCATCCAGCCCGCGTGCGCCAGCCCGATGATCCCGTTGCGTGGGTCGTGCAGCAGCAGCGGCACGCAATCCGCAAAGCGCATGAAGAGCGTGACCTCCGGTGTATCGGTCAGGATAATATCTGCCTGGCGATAGGATTCATCCAACGGTCGCGGAGCACGCGCACAGACAACATCCGCGCTATGCACCTGCCAGACATCGAAAATAGACTCCGGCGCGCAGCCCAACGCTTGAAACGACAACACACGGTTTTCCCGCACGCGCGCCAGATCGTCGCCCACGGTGCCGCCGACATTCAATGTTCCCCAAGGATTCGGGCTGACGCCACCATGCCGCGTAAAGAGAGCGTGACAGGTTTGCAGTGTATCAAATTGAAAATAACGGATTCCGTTGTGCTGAATAAAAGCCATATTGATGAACCTCTAAAATAATATGGTTAGTACGTCATGAAAGTTGAGGGTACTCGAAAACAGGGGTGCGGGCTTCTTTTGGTCGCTTCATGATCCGCTAATCATCTTATTCTAAGATATGGATGATAAATTATTTTGTCGAATGGCTGCAAATTTTTTAATAAAAAACTCGCGTGTCTCCGACATGGATTCTTCCATATAGGGAAATGCAAACCAGGCTGTCGTGAAACCGAACAGCCCACCGGTGAGTGCACGCAGAAATGGCGTGCTTTCACGATAGGGGAGAACAGAAGACAACCATTCCCAGTTCATCTGGCTGAATAATTGTGAGAACCCATCCAGCCCAATCGGACCCATACCAATCAGTACCCATAGGGTCCAATGCAGTGGCTTGAGGCGGCGACCTGTAATGGCATACAAAATACCGAAGAGAAAGATCGAGCCATAGATGGCAATATCTCGTTCACACAACGCCATCTTATAACCAACTGTCTCGTTACCGGTAAACTCCCGAGCCTGGAAGCGCGAGAGGGCACCCGGGTTATCCAGGTCCTGGTAGCCAGTGACATCCTCAAATGTTTTTACTCCAGGAATTCCCGCTTCCGCCAGCGGATAGTACGCCTGTTCCCCGAAGAGGAAGAAAGAGCGAAACCCGAACTGGTGACAGAGCGGTTTATAGAGTGTGTGTATGACATTTGCGGGAAGAGGTGCGCCTGCCTTCATCAATACCGGGGCAAGAATCGGCAAGCCAAAATAGAGCAGGATAAAGAAATTGATCACGGCAAGATAATGCTTGGAGAACCAGGCCAACATATGGTCAGCCCGGCTGATCTCCGACCCGCGGCGGACGCGGTCATGATGGTCCGGACGCCCCAGCTTATCAAGCTGGCCGCGCCGGTCTCCTGCCGCGCCGAGGGTCATCATCAATTTCTGCCTGTCGAACGGAGTCTTGAGGGCATAAGGACCCACTTCCACTACCGGAATCTCAGCAAGATATTTTTTGTAGAGAACCGGGTTTGTATCGATATCAATTTCAACCAGACGATGTGGATACTTCTCTTGTATGGATTCCAGATCGGCTTTCGCCTGTTCACAGGGACGACAGTCGTTGCGGGTGTAGAGGGTGACGGTAAGCATGAGGAATGATGAGACCTATAAGCCGAAATCGATCCAGAAAAATTGACCTGCCAGTGCAATCCGCTCGAAAATACCGGAGAAAAGCATCACACCCAGAATGACCAAAATTACTCCCATGGCGATCTCAATATAATGCATCACTTTACCATACTTCCGCAGCGTGACTGAAACCCAGCCTACACCCAATGCCGCGATCAGGAAAGGAATTGCCAGCCCGGCAGAATACGCCGAGAGCAGCGACACGCCGGTGGAAACCGAGCCGCCATTGAGAGCAAGCGTCAGGATAGCGCCCAAGACCGGTCCGACACAGGGCGCCCAGCCTGCTGAGAAAAAGATACCCATCAGAGCGGAAGATAGATACCCCCACTTCCGGTCTGGCATCTGCTGGACGCGCGTATCGTACTCCAGGAACGGAATCCGAAAGACACCGATCATGTGCAAGCCGAAGATGATCACCACAACCCCGCCGACTTTGGAAAGTACAAAACGCAGGTCAAACAATAAACGTCCAAACGCGGAAGTGGCAACGCCCAGGGTTATAAAAACAATACTAAACCCAAGCACAAATGCCAAGCCATGTGTGAATGTGATAAAGCGATTGCTCTCCGTTACCTCGCCCCCCGCGGCGCGCCCACCCAGATACCCGATGTAGGCAGGGACGAGAGAAAATACACACGGGGAAAGGAAAGATGCCAACCCCGCGAGAAATGCAAGCCCGAGCGTTACTTGTGCAATGTCCATGGATTGCCTTAGATTTTTGTCTCGCTGCTCACCACGATCGTGCCATGGTCCGGCAGGGACACGCGCATTTCACTCTGCGCCAGGGACACGTAAGGAGTCGTCCAGCGGAAGATCCATTTCGCGTCCTCGGGGGTGACGTTGACGCAGCCGTGTGAGCGTTTCTCCCCGAACGCGTTATGCCAGAACGCGCCATGAATCGCAACCCCGTCACCACTGATCATCGTGGACCAGGGAACGGCAGGCGTGGAATACCCGGATTGGAAGGTACCAGCGGTCATATTGAGAGAGATGATTTTCCAATGCGTCAGCAGGTTGCCTACTGGCGTAGCGAGCTTATCACTTGCCTGCCCTGTGCTGGGGTCGTATCCCAATCCGCTGGCGATCCGGCAAAAGTAAACTTCTGTATTTCCCTCATAACAGGAAAGAGTTTGAAAATCCAGGTTGGTTTCAATGCGCTTATCGTTCGGGTCAACATCCGGGTTGATGGGCGCGACGTCCTCATCCGTGAGCACTTTGAAGCCCGCGCCGTCGCCCCAGAAGAATTCCCCATAGGCACCATAGCCATAGCCATGACCATTTACATCCTCATTCCAACGGTATTCCACAAAACCGTTGTCTGTGCGGATGCGATCGATCCACACGACCTGACCATAATACAAACGCGGTGGAAAGTTAAAGGTGATGTGATCCTGCATCCACGGGGAAGCGACCACACCTTCATGCGCCAAATCGATGTAAGGGACTGTCACTTCTGCCCAGAAACCAGGTTGTCCGGCAGGCATCTCACGAATCGGTGTGTTGGGCAGATTGCGCGACGGCTGGACGACAGACGAATAAATATAACCTTGCGGGGTTTCCACAAAGCGCTGGTTGGTCAAGCCGCCTACGACGTTCCCAACGACCTGGCGTCCCCACTCTACGAGAGTATCGGCTGCCAGATCTGCAATCACTGTATTCGCACTTTCGTCATTCGTAGGCTGGTTACGAAGTTTTATGCCGTGCTCGAGCACACGCCCAATGATGTCACTCTCCGGGAATTGGGGCAGCCGTTTGGGCGCGGAGAGATATTCAAAGTCGAAACCTTTGGGAGGGCGAAACGCCAATGCTCCGAGGCCAACACCTGCGATTTTGAGAAAGTCACGACGAGAGAGGTTTTGATTCATGGATTACACCAATGTATGTCATTGCGAGGAGCCGTATTTTGGCGACGAAGCAATCTCTTATTCGTATGAGGAGATTGCTTCGCTCCGCTCGCAATGACATGAACGGCTTTAAGGATACCTGCAAACAAAAGGCTAGTCAACGCCCGGGTGAGAGGGACTTAATCTCTAAAGAAATCCTTCAACCCGCGCAGACATGCAGCACTGACTTTATGCCCTACTTCATCCTCGCAATAGGTGACGTTCGCGCCAGCCTGCTCGAGAATGTCGACTGAGTAGCGCGCCCGTTCGACGGGCACAGTTTCGTCCTTCGTTCCGTGCGCGACAAAGAAAGGCTTGCCTTCCAATGGACGTTGTGAAACCCAGGCTTCTAACCCGCCCGGGACAAACCCTGCTAGGAGACCGACCTTTCGGATCCGCTCGGGATACAGAAATGCCAGCAAACAGCACATCGCCGCACCCTGGCTGAATCCCATCACGTCGAAGGTGCTGGCATCCACCTGGACCGACGCAGCGTACTCATCTACAAGGCGGATCAACGACTCGGCAGAGTCACGAAGCTGTTCGAGTCGCGAATGAGCCTCTGCATCGTCCGAGACGAGACGCCATGAATAGCCGCCCTCCTGCCTTTGTGAGGCATGAGGGGCGCGCGGCGCCACCATCCAGTAATCGGTGGACAAACTACGCGCAAAGACCCACATCACGTTCTCGTCTCCGGTGATTCCATGGATGAGGAGCATCAGTCGAGGGGAGGCGGACGTCGATTCGCGGACTCGCAACGTCCAGTCTTTGAAGCTGATCAGCGATATGCTATTTGGGTCGGGCACGCTTGAGAATCCATTCGATAGCCAGGAAAATCCCGAGAATGAGAATGACAGGGAAGAGTGCTGCCAGCAAACAGACAAATCCCATCCCTGCGGCACCCTCGCCGTAGAACACCCAGATCAACGCCACGCCGACGACAAACAAAAGGATAAACGCGCCGAACACCAGACGGATATTCGTCTGCTTTGCGTACTCACGTAGATCTTTCAA
>JAICRQ010000634.1 GCA_025966435.1 Anaerolineales bacterium
GAAGATCAGCCGGAGCGTCTGCCGGAACGTAGCGGAGTTCGCGTTCCAGCTTGCCGCGCGCACTGGAGCGCGCGTCTTCGGCGGACCCAAGTTCACCGTCAGCCCGGTCTATGAAGGGATGTTCAAAGAGGAAATGGATGCCGCGGCAGCCCGTCACCCGGACGTGGCGTATGAGCCGCAGTTGATCGACGCAACCCTGGCGCTCCTGATGAAGATCGATGGAGATGCGCTGGTCATCCCAACACTGAACCGGGATGGTGACCTGATCTCGGACCTGGTCCTGCAGATGTTCGGCAGCATCGCCGGGTCGGAGAGCCAGGTGTTGGCATTCGACAATGACCTGCAGGTAAAAGTGGTGATGACTGAAGCACCACATGGCACGGCACCCGCCCTCCAGGGTAAAAACATTGCCAACCCGATGGCAATGATCCTGGCGGGGGCAGCGACCCTTTCCTACATGGGAACGCCAAAGGCCGAGAGAGCCTCACGAGCGATTTACGAGTCGGTGTTTGAAGCAGTTCATAACGAGAACACTACTCCAGACTTGGGCGGCAGGCTCTCCACCACGGAATTCACCGACGATGTAATTCAACGCGTGGGCACAAAGCTGGAGGTCTGGAGCGGGCTGCGCAGTTAAAGAGGAGCTGGATATGGCAAAGATCTCAAGTATCGCATTTCGAGTCCATAACATGGACGCTATGGTTGCCTTTTACTCGGAAGCCTTTCATATGGAGTTTCGGGAAGTGGATACTTACGGCATCCGTTCGCAGTTTGGCGATGTGGGTGGTATCACGCTAAAATTCGTGCCCATCCGCGAGAGCGATGATTTCAAGAGTTTCCCGATCCACCAGCCCGGGTTTGTCGTGACGGATGTAGAGACTGTCATTGAACTCGCGCGAAAGCACGGAGGCAGCCAGGAAGGTCAGACGGTCCGCGCCGAGGGCAAGACGCAAGCTGCCGTGCGCGACCCGGACGGCAACACGATCGAGCTATATTCTGCATGATCGAAAGCCCTGTTTTATAAAGATGTAACCTTTTAAGGGGAAAAATACTTTGTCTGGAAACAGATGTAGCGTATACTAAATGTAAACGGTTACAGTTCTCAAAAAGAGAATTTTAAAGGGGGTGCTGGAAAATCCGTTGCGGAGCGATTCGAGAAAGGAGATCACTGCCCAGAGTTTCTCTCCAATTTTCGTCAGCAAGTTTGTATGCGCACCGAACTATCAAAATCAGTTCTCATGAGGAGAAAATAATGAAGACTAAAAATACAGCATTTACAGTAATGCTTATTTTGAGCTTATCCATTAATTTATTGGTCTCTCCCTTTGCTACTCCGGCGCTGGCAGCCACGTTGCCCGTCATTGACGACTTTGAAGCCGGTCTTCCCAGCGGTACCGATACCAATGGCGCCGCGATCGGCTTTATCACATTCAATGATCCCAACAGCACAGTGGCGATCTCGACCACCGGCGCGCCTCCTGCGCCCGTGCCGGGCGCGAGCACTCCCAACAAC
>JAICRQ010000343.1 GCA_025966435.1 Anaerolineales bacterium
CCAGTCCTGAGTGCCGGTGGATGTATTGAACGAGTAGAAATTTCCATCCACATCGCTAAAATAAAGTGTATCACCATCCAGGCTGGGCGTGCCCCACACCCAATTTTCTGCATCCACGACCGATTGATGATTTCCTGTAGCGGGGTCGAACTTTTCGAGCTGGGACGCAAGCGAACCTACATAGAGGCTTCCATCTTCGCTTAGCACCGCAGAGCCTGGCACTGCCCCGCCGAGATCTTCTCGCCAAACGACCTCATGGCTGTTCGCGTCCACAGCAATCACGTTGTGGTCGAGGGATGTAATGTAGACGCGCTCGCCGTCAGTTGTAGGCTGAGACCAGAGGCTGCCGCCTTCCAGTTCCACTACGGTTGCCTCTTTCGAGGATCCTCCACCCTGAAGATCGAGAATATAAAGATTGCCATCGTCATTGACAGCAAAGAGCTTGTCCTCAAGAACGAGGGGCGCAGCCATCCAATAATCTTGGGCGCCGGTAAACCTCCAGGCTTCAAGAGGAGCGTTGGTCTCCGTATTGATGTCATTGGGGTTCAGGGCAATAAGGCTGTGATTCGTGCCCGCACTTCCTACAATGACAAGCCCATCGGGTGTAACAGCAGGGGTTGAATAGAAAACAAGGTCATTATCTCGTTCCGCGGGATAGCGCCAAACTTCTCTGCCATCATCCAGATTAACCGCGTACACAAAAGGACCATCCGCGAGATAGATCAAACTTCCGTCCGTGGCCAGGCCTGGCCAGGTGCTGCCATGCACGGGTCCACCTGCACAGGCGCTCAAAAGGAAAGCACCAAGCAGGATAGTAGTTACGATGATTAACTTCTTTTTCATTGAAAAAATGGTACTCCTATTGGACGGGATCATAGCCCCCGGGATTGAATGGATTGCATCGCAGCACGCGCCAGCCCGCCATCAGCGAGCCTTTGAGGGCGCCGTATTTGTAGACCGCCTGGTATCCGTAATGAGAACAGGACGGATAGAACCGGCAGGTGTTCTCTGGCAAGCCGCGCGAAATGGTGGCTTGATACAAGCGGATCAGTGCCAGGATGAAGATTCGCGGCCAATTGCCGGGCGTACGCGGTAAATCCCGCAAACGCGGTTCATTGGAATAATCATGCAAATGAAATTCAGGATTCATGCAGAGGGATCAAAATTTGAGCACGTTGCAGGAGGGTGAGCAGTGCCCGGCGGGTCTCATCAAGGGAGGCGGATGTCAGCCCGGGGCGGGCAATCAGGATCAAGTCGAACCCTGGTGTAATCTGCGGGAGGAGGGGCCGTATTGCTTCGCGCAAGAGACGTTTCGCTCGATTCCTGTAGACAGCGGTTCCCACAGTTCTGCCTGCAGCCACCCCCACCTTAATACGCGGCTGGTCCACATGACTCTCTTCAAAAGCATGCGGGGCTGCCGTACGTCGCTCATCCACAGGGTTGCTTCGCCGTTCATGCGCCTGTACTATCAACACAACAAGCGGGTGGGCATAGGACTTGCCGGAACGCCGCACCCGCTTGAAGTCTTCGGAGCGGGTCAGACGGAACTTTCTCTGCACCCGTTGCCTCGAACCTGCTCGATTTGGTTTCCGCTTACCAGCGGACTTTCTTCACGTGCTTGTTGGCAGTCACCGTTAACTGATGGCGCCCGCGCAGACGGCGGCGCTTGAGCACCGCGCGCCCATCTGCCGTTGCCATGCGCTTGCGAAACCCGTGCATGCGCACACGGCGGCGAATCTTTGGTTGGTACGTACGTTTCGGCATTCTTCGTTCCTCACTTTGAAAATAAATGCTCAGCAGGCAGGTTGGTTGCCTAGTACCCTGATGAGGGTAACCTGCTAATTCTTAATTCTGGCGGGTCACTCTGCGCAACCCGCCCTACTTTTCAAGACTGGCAGGGTATTATACCGTAATGATTCTGATTCGGTCAATTCAGCGCTTACTCGTGCTTCTTCCCATTCCGCATCGGGTAGACCGGGAAGGCAAGAAGCTCAGAAAGCCTTTGCGCGCCCTCCGGGCTGGCAACGGCAATGATTTCATCCTCCGCCTGCAATGTGCTGTCACCGCGTGGCAGGGTCATTTCTCCATCCCGGATGATGGCAGCAATCAGACAGTGTTCGGCTAAATTCATATCCTTCAGGGGAATACCAATCGCTTTTGCGCCCTCCGGTACCTTCTCTTCCACGACGACATATTTTCCACGGCGGATCTTGAAAATAGTCATCATATCCCCAAGCGACATCTCTTCCTGAATCAAGTGTGCGAAGACGTCTGCTGCATTGAGCGCCACATCCACATGAAAGTTGTCGTTGAAGAGCCAGGCATTGTTGGGGTTGTTGATCCGTGAGATCGTGCGCGGCACATCGAACATATTTTTGACCAGGAAGCAGATCGCCAGGTTGGATGAGTCGTTGCCCGTCACAGCAGCTACAACGTGGACTTCGCGAATACCTGCGGCTTCGAGTACGCTTGGATCAACGGGATTCCCTTCGTAAATCACTTCTGTGGGAAGTTCCTGATGCAAAATACCCAACAGCTCCCGACGGTTTTCGATCAGGCGCACCTTGTAGTTCTGGTCGATCAATAAATTGGCAAGGCGCGCACCTGTGCGACCACCGCCCGCAATTAATACATTCATTTACGCCTCCGCCTGCTTGGAAAGTCGCGCCGTCAATGCGCCGATGCCTTCAAACGTGGAACTGACATCAAGCATATCGCCCGTTTGCAGTTTCATTCCCGCTTCTGGCAGCGAGGAGCGCCCCGCCCGTGATAAAGCGACAGGGTAGCATTGATCGAGCGGGCCCAACAACTCTCCTACCGTGCGGCCGTCCCATTCATCAGGAATTTGCACTTCGTACACTTCCACTTCTCCATTTCCCGCCGAATAAACCATCCGCTGGGAGGGATTCATGAGCAATTCCTCTACACGCTGCGCGCCCCAGTAGGTGGAGCCAACCGTCTGCAGTCCAAACGCTTCAATCACCGTCCGCAGGTTCGGGTCATAATTACGCGCGACGAC
The DNA here is from genome assembly GCA_025966435.1 of Anaerolineales bacterium. GTDB lineage: Bacteria > Chloroflexota > Anaerolineae > Anaerolineales > Villigracilaceae > Defluviilinea. The sequence goes on from JAICRQ010000343.1 coordinate 3,020, forward strand.
ATTTGGAACGTTATATAAGGTGCGCGCGGCATGAGCGACCACAGCATTCAGGGTATCTGAATTCGTGACTGCGGCGAGCCCATCTGCTTCTTGAATGCCCGCTCGTTCCAGCACGCCTTCCGCCAGGCCTTCTCCCTCCAGGGTACGCCCACGAAAATCAGGGTGAAGGCGATTGAACGCCTCCTTGTTAATGTCCACCACTACCACTTGATGGCCGCGGCTGAACAGATGGTAACTTAGCTCGGCGCCAACGCGCCCACATCCGACAACAACAAATTTCATAAGACCTACTCCTTCTCTATAGATCCCTGACGTCCATGACAACCCCCGCCATAGATAACCACTCTTGGCATAAGTAATCAATTATCAGTATGTGCAATGGCTGATGTCAACATTGGATGAGATAAATTGTGTCACGAGAATTGTGTGTAAAGCAAGCAGTGACTCAGCGAGCGGGACAATCTAAGGAATTTGGTAAGGCACTTCAGTGATCACTACACCCGGCGTTAAGAGCAGCTCACGCCGGAGCATTTCCGCCGTTTGCATATGAAGCACATTGTGGAGCTTATGTTCGGGGACAAAATGCGGCACCACGATCGTGATGGTCTCATTCGATTGCCGGCTGGCGAGAATTTCCTCAATGTAGTCCAGCAGTGGTTCCAGGAAGAGGCGATACGGAGAATCCACAATGACGAGACGGTTACCCCGCCCCCACCGCTCCCATTTCCTACGAACTTTCTCCGTATCCTCTGGTTCCAGGGAAATATGGACGGCTGTGATATCCTCCGACAAAATACGCGCGTATCGCAGCGCAGCCAGTGTGCCTTGATTAACATTACTGATGGGAACAATGACCCGGTGGCGCACATTATAAGGCGGCGGCTCACCATATTTCTCAACCGAAAGCGTCCTTGAAACACTAACGTAATGGCGATTAATCCATAACAAAACGCTGATAAAAATGGGGGTGACAACCAGAATAATCCAGGCACCATCCACAAACTTGGTCACGATAAAGACGACCATGACGACAGCCGTACAAACGGCACCCACACTGTTTGTGATCATCTTCAACAGCCACTTGTTGTCATAGTTCAACGACTGTGCCGATGCCATAGAAGGGCTTTCGTCTTTTAATCGACCTATTCGCCTCCACCGGCGCGCCATTCCTATCTGGGCAAGCGTGAAACACAGGAACACCCCGATCGCGTACAAGGGAATCAGGCGGGTGACGCTCGCCTGAAATAGAATAATCAATATAGACGATGCCAGTCCCAGAGCGATAATACCGTACGAATACACCAGCCGGCTGCCTCGATAGTTTAACTGACGAGGCATAAAACCATCACTGGCAAGTTTCGCACTCAACCGTGGAAAGCCAGCAAAGGAAGTGTTAGCAGCAAGAA
>JAICRQ010000093.1 GCA_025966435.1 Anaerolineales bacterium
ACCGGTATTCGGAGCACCTCTTTCGCGACATCCTTGTTCCAATTGGCAGAGCCACAGAAAGCTGGGATGCATTGGAGCAGGCACTACAGATCGCAAAGAGAGAAAACGCCAACATCCTTGCGCTCCACACCGTAAGCACGCAGAAGGACGTGGATGACCCGGACGTGAAAACACTACAGGACAGGTTCAACCAGGTCTGTGCAAAAGAAGAGGTGCGTGGCGTCCTGGCGATAGAGGTCGGCGAGCCCACGCAAAAAATTCTCGAGCGCTCTGCGTTGACCGATTTGATCGTGATGAAGATTTCCTATCCCCCCTCCGTTGGGCTCAAAGTCCTGGCGTCCAACGTGCGGACGTTAATCGCGCGCTCTTCACGCCCGATCCTGGCGATCCCGGGCATCATTTCCAGCTTCCAACATGCTCTACTAGCATTCGATGGAAGTCCGAAAGCAAAGGAAGCTCTGTTCGTCGCCACCTATCTGGCAGAGCAGTGGCAAACGAAACTGACAATCCTCACCGGCCTGGGAGACCAGGAAGTGGACTCGTCTGCGCAGGATTTTGCCAGGAACTACCTGGAGTTCAATGAGGTCGAAGCGGATTTCATCAGCAAAAAATATTCGGCAGAGACGCTGAAGCAAACCGCCGGAGAGGTCCACGCCGACCTTGTCGTCATGGGTGGCTATAGCGGCTGGGTCCTCAAGGAAATGACCGTGGGAAGCTCGGTCAACTTCATGCTGCGTGAGTCGCAGCTCCCCATTCTTATTTGTCGCTAGGAACCGTTACCGGCGCAAGCTCATCCCGGTCCGGGAAGACGCGCCGTATCCCCTCTGCAACCGCCAGCCCAACCAGGACAATGATTCCCAGAACGAGGAACATGCCGCGTCCACCGATCGTTCCCAGCAATAACCCGCCCAAAAACCCAGCGGCTGCCGACCCCACGCCGAAGGTCATCGCCCCGAATAATCCCTGTGCGCTGGACTTCAAACGGAGAGGCGCATGTTCATCTGCATAGGATACGCCCGCCAGCCACAGCGCGGGAAAGATCGTCCCGCCGAATGCCTGCAAGACCAAAACCATCTCAGGTGTGCTAACCAGGCTATACAGCACGGAACGAAGCCCGGACATGACCAGCGCCAGGGTCAATAAGCCATACGAACCAAACTTCTTCACCAACCGGTTGCCAAAAAAGAAAATAAACACTTCTGTCACTGTGGCAATCGATGAAGCAATGCCCATCGTCGATTCGCTGGCGCCAAGCTCTGCCATATAGGGGAACAAATAGGAAGCGACTGAAAAGGAACCGATCCCACCAAGGAATGCTAAGAAGAGGAAGTTGATCCAGCGGCGGCTGCTCACCAGAGCGCGAAGGCCACCCTGATCTGAATCCGCCTGCTCGTGAGAACCATGTACAAACCTCTGGCTAATCAGCACGTTGACCAGCATCAACACAGAAAAACTCAAAAAGCTGGCAGATAAGCCATAACGTTGTACCAACAGTCCCACGATAGGAGCGAAGACACCCCACCCGATGGTGCCGCCGAGGCGAATACGCCCATACATCGAGCGTTCTTCCCCCAGCATGTTCATCGTCGCGCTGTCTGCCAGAGAGGCAACCGGCGAAATGGATGTGTTGAACAGGATAATAAGAACAAACACGAAGATAAAGCCTGAGACTGATTGAAGCAGGAAGATCACAATCACTGCCACGAGGATGCCAAATCCCATGATCCACTTATGCCAGCGTTTTGCATCGGCGAGCCCGGTCCAAAACGGTGCTGCCACGAGCGTGACAAGAGGAGGGATACCTGTCAGTAAACCGATCTGCGCGCCGCTGAAAGAAAGCTCCTGATAGAAAAGCACTAGGTAGGGCATTAGGGAGGATAAGGCGGCGAAGTACAGAACGTAGAATGTAAACGGCCAGATTCGTTTCATGAGTTCTCCAGAGCGTTGCAATTATATGCCCAAAGCAGCGACTCAAATCGAGTACAATCTGCCTATCCCAAACGAATTACGACCTCTTCTGCCTGTGACAAAACGAATCATGATTGACACCGACCCGGGCGTGGATGATGCCCTGGCATTCCTCCTGGCGCTTGCTTCGCCGGAGATCCAGCTCGAAGCATTGACCACCACCCAGGGCAATGTGACCCTGGAAAAAGCTACAGCGAATGCGCTGGCTGTACTGGAACTGGCGCGCGCCAGTCACATCCCTGTGGCGCGTGGCAGCTTGCTGCCTCTCGTAGAGCCTTTGCGCGCCTCTGCCTTCGTGCATGGCGAGAGTGGCATTGGCAATTCGAGATTGCCTCAGCCGCAGGCGAAACCTGTCCCTGGGCATGCGGTCGATTACCTGATCGAGCGCGTCCTGGCAGAACCTGGGGAATTGAGCATCTTCCCCATCGGGCCGCTGACCAATATCGCCATGGCGATCCGCAAAGAACCAAGATTTGCCAGCGCTATAAAAGAGCTTGTGATCATGGGAGGCGCTATCCTTGAACGCGGCAACATAACGCCGCAGGCGGAATTCAATATCTATGTGGACCCTCATGCTGCGCATATTGTTTTCCACTCCGGGATTCCCATCACTCTGATTCCGCTGGATGTGACGCATAAATGCCTGCTAAAGCAGGAACACATCGATCGATTGATGCAGATCAGTTCGCCGATCTCGCGCTTCATCCGGGACGCGGTAGAGGTCTACCTGGATGCCTCGACTCAGCTGGGGTATGAAGGCAGCTCCCTGCATGATCCGTTGACTCTGGCGACGATCCTTGCACCGGAGCTTTTGACCCTGAAAGAATATTATGTGGATGTGGATATCTCGGGGGGCGTCTCCATGGGAAAGACCTTTGCAGATATTCCGAACGTGTTGAAGAAACCAGCCAACATGAAGGTCGCCATGCAGGTGCGGGGTGCGGAGTTCGTTGAGTTATTCTTGCAGAGAATGGAAGATCTGAGCCGCAGGATTACAGATTAGCTACGCTCCTGCCGCGCTACTTCTCCTATCTAACCACATGCCCAAACGAATCATTTTCGACACCGACCCCGGCATCGACGATGCCTGCGCTATTCTGCTTGCCCTGGCTTCCCCGGAGGTATCGGTGGAAGGCTTAAGCGTCGTGCACGGCAATTGCTCTCTCGAACAGGCGACCACGAACGCCCTCTCCGTTTTGGAGTTGGCAAACGCCGCGCGCATCCCGGTAGTAAAGGGATGTGAATTGCCGCTGGTGCAGCCCTCCCTGCTTGCCCCGGAGACGCACGGTGATACGGGTCTGGGCTACGCGAAGCTTCCGAGTCCGCGCACCGGACATATCGCGCAACATGCAATCGATTTTCTGATCGAAAAGATCTTAGCGTCGCCGGGAGAGATTACGCTTCTCGCGATTGGTCCGCTGACCAACGTCGCTCTGGCAATCCGGCAGGAGCCGCGCATTGTGCAGGCTCTTAAGGAGATCATCATTATGGGCGGCGCCCTGCGCTATGAAGGCAATACCACAGCCCTGGCAGAGTTCAACACCTACGTGGACCCTCATGCGGCTCATATTGTCTATCACGCGGGTATTCCTGTTACCCTGGTACCGCTAGACGTGACCTATCAGTGTGTTTTGACTCAAGATGATGTGAGACGATTACAGGAAGTGGAATCTCCGATTACGAAATTCGTCGCCGATGCCACGCGCTTCTATATGGAATTCCATGATGAGTTTCAGAAAATTGACGGGTGCGTCATCAACGATCCACTGGCGCTTGCCCTGGCATTTGCTCCTGAGCTTTGCACTTACCGGGACCTGCCCGTGGATGTGGACATTTCAGGCGGGATTTGCATGGGAAAAACTGTCGCCGATTTTTATAACTACGGGAAAAAACCTGCGAATATGAGGGTGGCGTTGGACGTGCGAGCGCGAGATTTTATCGATCTGTTCGTAGAGAGAATCCAGAGCCTGGCACCCTCCCCGAAACTGTGAAAAGGGTTAAGGGTTACAATTTATAAGCCGAACTGCTGGCGGCAGAGATCTCGCCTTTGAACATTATCCCAGCTAAAATACTTGTTCCCGGAGGTAACCATGAGAGAAACAGCCATGCGCAGCCAGAAACAAAGCAGTTCCTGGTTAAATATTGGAAAAGACTTCAATACCATGACGTGGGTGTTGATGCCAGTCGCCATTGCCATTAATATGGCTGTTGGGCAAATCGTCGCCACCCTGCGGCTGCCTGTGTATCTTGACTCTATCGGCACAGTACTCGTAGGAGTCATTTGTGGTCCATGGGCAGGGGCTTTAACGGGCGCTCTCGCAAATACAATCCTGGGACTCACTATCAACCCGGACTTTCTGCCCTGGTGGCCCGTGGCGGCGATCATTGGTCTGGTTTCCGGCATTTGTGCCAATTACGGGCTCTTCAAGAGCTGGTGGAAGGTTGTTGTCAGTGGCTTCATTATCGCCCTTGCCGCGGCGATCTCCTCCGTACCGATCTCGCTTCTGGTCTACGGTGGGATCACTGCCGGGGGGACAGGCATGATCACCGCCTTCCTGGTGGAATCTGGCAGAGGCATTGTCCAAGCCGTGTTTGCGTCCAGTTTTCTCACCGAGCCGGTAGATAAAATCACAACTGCCCTGCTGGCATTCGCCATCCTGCAGGGACTTTCCAAACGCTTCCTGGCGAGGCTGCCGCGACCGGAAAACGTCGAAACCGATGAAAAGATCAGCCGCAACCAACTGCTCATCGCAGTGGGCGTTGTTGTCCTCTTGATCCTGTTCGCCATCTTCCTGCTGGGACGCCTCACCGGCGCCGCGTAGATTTCATGGACATATAGAATTGCAGCCAGGCAGAATTGCCTGGCTGTTTTATCTTATAATCAGTTGACTAGAAAATAATCAAAAGAGGCCCGAAAACAGGGGTGCGGGCGTACGCCCACACCCCTGTTTTCGGGTATCCTTTCAATGGTTGTGAAGTAGTGAAATGGATACCTATTCTCTGGATGGTGAAATCAACAGGCTTCCGCTATGCATGAGCGATTGTCTTTCTTCGTAAAACGGGATAGTCCCATCCATCGGCTGAATCCGATGACCAAGGCCGTAATGGCGCTATCGCTGGTGCTGATCGCCTTTTTGAGTCCGTGGTATTGGACACCACTGGCATTGTTTCTTTTTGTTATTCTCCCTCTCTCGCTGGTTGCTCGCGTGGCACGCGAATACTGGAACTTTATTCTCAAGGTCATCCTGCCGACTCTTATTATTCTGTTTATCATGCAGGCATTCTTTTTACCGGGCGAGTCCAGAAGCATCTTTGAAGTATTCGGGTTGGAAATTACCGAGCTCTCTGCTCGACTCGCCTTTCGCAATGTGATGCGTATTCTGGTGATGATTTCCTCATTCACCATTCTTTTGCTGACCACCCACCCGAGTGAATTGATGTCTGATCTCAGCCGCCGCGGACTGCCCGGTCAGTTTGCATACGTGGTTATTTCCTCCCTTCAGATCATCCCGCAAATGCAAGCCAAGGCACAAACGATCATCTCTGCCCAGCGCTCGCGTGGTCTCGATACGCAAAGCAGTTTTTTGCGCAGGGTGGGCGGAATCCTGCCGCTGGTGGGACCTCTCGTCTTCGGCTCTCTCGTGGAAGTAGAGGAACGCGCCATCGCCATCGAAGCACGCGGGTTTACATCCACGCGCCCGAAGACGTTTCTGCGGGAAATACAGGACACCAGCTTTGATAGAGCTCTGCGCTGGGCTCTGATTGCATGCGTCATTCTCACATTGATCCTCAGAATATGGCTATCGTAAACCTGCAAAACGTTACATACAAATATCCGCTCACCGATGTGCCGGTGCTGCAAAACATCAACCTGCAAGTGGAAGAAGGGGAATTCGTCGCGGTGATCGGACCGAACGGCGCCGGGAAATCCACGCTGTGTTATACGCTCGCCGGATTTGCCCCGCATTTCTTCAAAGGTGAACTCACCGGTATCGTGGAAGTGGCGGGCGTTGAGTCGCATAACTCCATATTGAGTGAATGGGTGTTGAATGTCGGGCTGGCGTTTCAAAATCCGTTCAATCAGATCAGCGGCGCGAAATATACAGTTTTCGAAGAGCTTGCCTTCGGGTTGGAAAACATTGGCATACCGCGTGACGAAATGATTGCCCGCGTCGAGGGTGCGATGAAGTTAACCGGTATCAGCGACCTGGCAGACAGGTCTCCGTATTCCTTATCCGGCGGGCAGCAGCAGCGCGTTGCACTGGCGTCCATCCTTGTGATGCAGCCCAGGGTTCTTGTGCTCGATGAGCCGACCTCCCAGATGGACCCGATTGGCACGCGCGAGGTCTTCGGCGTGATCCACAGCATGGCAGAAAGTGGGATGACGGTGATCCTGGTGGAGCACAAAATGGAATGGATCGCACAGTTCGCCGATCGGGTCATTGCCCTGAAAGACGGAGAGATTCTGATGAATGGTGATCCTTCGGAGGTGCTTACCTCACCCCTTCTCCCCTCTAATGGTTTCGGAACTTCGCGTTACACATCCGTGGCGCGCAGGGCGCAGGAATTAGGTTTGTGGAACGAAGGAAAATTACCGATCACGTTGGATGAGGCAGTACGAGGATTCAATTCTTCATTAACGAAGGAAGAAATCCCAGACGCGAGGGCGAAATGAAGATTGAGATCAAAGATTTGTACTTCACCTATCCCACTGGCGTGGAAGCGCTACGCGGTATTTCTTTGACGGTTGAGTCCGGCGAGCAAGTCGCAATCGTCGGGCAGAACGGCGCAGGGAAAACGACTCTCGTCAAGCACCTCAACGGACTGTTACTACCAACCCGAGGTCAGGTGAAGATCGGAGGTTGGGACACGACTAAGTATCCCGTGGCAAAACTGGCGAGCCGGGTTGGCTATGTGTTTCAAAATCCGGACGAGCAGTTGTTCTCGAGGAACGTAGGAATGGAAGTTGCGTTTGGTCCGAAAAACCTGGGGTTCGACGCTGAGCGCGTGGAGGCACTTGTCAACGATGCGCTGGTGCTGACGCAGCTCGCCGACAAGACGGAAACGAATCCGTATGATCTCTCGGCTACATGGCGAAAGATGGTTGCTCTCGCTTCTATCCTTTCGATGGATACGGACATCCTCATCTTCGATGAACCTACCACCGGGCAGGACGCCGTCAATGTGGCGCGGATTGCCCATGTGATCGCGGAGCTGCGAAAACGTGGCAAGACAGTGATTACCATCACTCACGATATTGATTTCTGCGCCGAGAACTTCGAGCGTGTGATTGCCATGTCACAGGGGAAAATCCTACTGGATGGCAGAACCAACGATGTGCTGGGACGGGAGGAAATTCTGGCGAGTACGTATGTCGATCCCCCGCAATTGACGCGTCTCGGAAAACGATTAGGGTTTAAGAATACAGTCCGAAATCAGGAAGAATTCCTGAACGCTTTAAAGAAATAGCTCAGAAAGGCGGATAGCTTGTGCAGCCTAGATTTCGGAGCGGCCCGGTCGGGTCGCTCCTGCTGCATAGACCGCCAATTCTTCATATCCGGAATCTTCAGCAAACTCGCGTTTGTAGATCACATCCTCAAAGACCGCAATAACGATTTCAGCCGTTGTATAAATTTTGCAGCCGGACTCAAAGTGTCCGCCGAGTGTCCTTCCGTCGCTGTCTGCGATGGAAATGTGCAAATGGGACCCGTGGACAGAGAGGGTCCCGGTGATTGAGACAATCTCGAACGGACCGCTGTATTCGGAGTTTTGAGCTCTGTCGGCAAGGCGTATGCTGGCATGGCGCAGGCTTCCCACGCCGCTTAGCACGCAGCCTGCTTGAACGTGCTTTTTCATTACAAATGCCTGAATAGAATCAAATAAGTCCTGTCCAGGTGTGAGACGAAAGGTATAATTTTGCATAGAGAACCCTCCGTGCGATTATACAATTGGACTGACGGGTTTGCACTTTTGCAAGGAATCATAAGGCAATGTTTGTTTTTATTCTGCTCATGTAAAATGGGAGCGTAGGAGAAGCCAATGGCGAATCTAAACGTGCAGACATTCAAGAGTATTCATGAAATCGATTCACAGGTGTGGGATCGGATTGTCGCGGGACGCGGCTTTCAGAGCCATAACTGGTACCAGTTTGGCGAACGCGCCATGGCAGAGTGCGAGCCCACGTACCTGATCGCGCGGGACGAGGATACTCCCATCGCAGGCGCGGCACTCTTCCGGATACGGAATGAACCTCTGCCGCTCCCTGAAGTGGCGCGCCGTTTTATGGCTTCCGTATTGAAGCATCGCCCCCTGCTTGTTTGCCGGTCTCCGCTGGCAGATACCTCAGCGCTCCTCTTGCCGGGTCATCCGCTTCGCGATGAAGCCCTGGCAGTCCTGGCAGAAGCAGCACACACGGAGTTCAAAAAGCAGCGCTGTTCCTTCCTCTTATTTGATTACCTGCTGACCGAACAATTGCGATACCCGACCTGGCCCAAGGGATTTGAACCGGTCACGATTTCTGAGCCCGGCACCTATATGCCTATGGAATGGGAGAGCTTTGAAGCATATCTCGAGGCTGGCAACAAGCATGACCGCCAACATTACAAGCGCAGTCTGCGGGAGGCAGAGAAAAACGGGCTTGTCCTCAGCAAACACAAGACTATTTCAGATGTGGAACGGGCGCTGAAGTTGATCCGCAACGTTTCCATCTGGCACGGGTCCGCACCCAACCCGTGGATGCGCGGTCTGCTCGAGAATTTTTCCATGATCGATGGCACCTGGCTGGAGATCCATAAAGAGGATCAATTGGTCGGCTGCGGCGCGGTGGTACGCGATAATAAATTCCAGCTTGCCCTCGCCCTGGGACTCGAAGACGACGTTCCGGGAGGATATTTCCTTCTCTTATATACCGCCCTGAAGGAAGCCTTTGAAAACGAGGTTCGCCTGGTCCGTTTTGGCAGCGGCGCCTACGATATCAAGCGCCGGCTGGGCTTTCATCTCGAAGATACCAATCACGCGATGGTAGCAATGGCTGGCATTACATCCAGTGCTGTGAAGAAACTTGTAGCACCGAAATAAACCAGGCAGTTCTTTACGCAAGAGCTATACAGCCAGCACTACAGCGTAGCATCGGTTCAGATCCCGCATTGTTAGAAAACAATGTGCAGACTCTGAGTGATCTACGAAAGACAATTTCCCCATCCTCCTTACAAGTGGAGAGGTCAGGCGCGTACAAAACGGAAAAGAGCTATGCTCCAAAAAACGGTGACCGGACATGTAGCATTCTCGAATAGGAGTTTCCGATTCCGAGCGCGCAACACAACATGCCAATGATTCCTTTCGAGCAATTCCTGCAGCTTCCTACCGAGGATGTCGCCGCGCTGGTCCGTGCCAGCGGACAAAAGGTATGCGTATTCCCCGTCAATGGGACCCGGCGCTGGTTTATGCTTGAACATGCCGGTGAGATCAAGGACAATTTCTTCGAAGCGTACATGGATGCTTCGATCAAGAATCATGTGGACTTGTGCGCCATGCTGTTCCACCACGGGATCGATATCATCCTGGCTCCCGTGTTCGGACGTGAGCTCATGCGCCGTGGGGATGAATACACTCAGCGTGTTGGGATAGATGGGCTGGTGCGCACATCCACAGATGACAGCTATCGCCAGTTCTTCGAGCAATA
>JAICRQ010000437.1 GCA_025966435.1 Anaerolineales bacterium
TCTAGTTATTTACTCTCTGGAGTTAACAATGGCTGAAGAAAAATTACCAACAAGAGCAGAAGACTTTGCAGAATGGTATAACCAGCTCGTAATCAAAGCGGACCTGGCAGATTACGCGCCCGTGCGCGGCTGCATGGTGGTTAAGCCCTATGGCTGGGCGCTGTGGGAGAACATCACATCCTGGCTGGATGCGGAGTTCAAGAAGACCGGTCACGTGAACGCGGCGTTCCCTACCCTGATTCCTTTGTCCTTCTTTGAGAAAGAGAAAGAACACGTAGAAGGGTTTTCGCCTCAACTGGCAGTCGTCACGCACGGCGGCGGCGAGGAACTCGAAGAAAAACTTGCAGTTCGTCCCACGTCCGAAACGATCATCGGTTACATGTATTCCAAATGGATCAAGTCCTGGCGCGATCTTCCCGTCCTGATCGTACAGTGGGGCTCGGTGCTGCGCTGGGAGATCCGCACAAAGCTCTTTCTGCGCACCGCAGAATTCTACTGGCATGAAGGGCACACAGCTCACGCTTCCGCGGACGAAGCCATGGAGGAAATGTATCGTATCCTCGATACTTACGAAGAGTTCTGCCTGAACGAAGCGGCAATACCCGTGTTCAAGGGACCCAAGAGCGAATCCGAGAAGTTTCCCGGCGCGCAGATCACCACATCCATCGAAGCCATGATGTGGGATAAACGTGCGCTGCAATCGGGTACATCTCATTACTTCGGGCAGAACTTTGCCAAGGCGTTCGATATAAAATATCTCGATCGCAACAATGCCCTGCAATATTGCGAGACAACCTCCTGGGCGATCTCCAGCCGCATCATCGGCGCGATCATCATGGTCCATGGCGACGATCAAGGCCTGGTTCTGCCTCCTCGCCTGGCGCCCATCCAGGCAGTCATCGTTCCCATCTATAGGAACGAGGCTGAGAAAGCCAAAGTGATGGAGGTTGCCGACCGGGTCTTCCAGGAGCTAAAGGATGCCGGTATTCGCCTCAAAATGGACGATCGCGATAACGTCAGCTCGGGGTTCAAGTTCAACGATTGGGAGATGCGCGGCGTCCCCGTCCGGGTGGAGATCGGTCCCAAGGACGTGGAGAAAGGCAGCGTTGCCCTCGCCCGCCGCGACCGACCCGGACGCGAGGGTAAATCCTTCGTTTCACAAGATGGTCTCGCTGCCACCGTAAATAGTCTGCTGGCAGAAATCCAGACATCTCTGCTCCAGCGCGCCACCGAATACCGCGATGCGAACATCCACGAGCCTAAAGACTATGAGGACTTGAAGCGCATCGTGCAGGACGGCTGGGCATTCGCGTACTGGTGCGAATCCACGGAATGTGAAACAAAGGTCAAGGAAGATACGAAAGCCACCACCCGCAACATTCCTGTGAACCAGCCTGACCAGGAAGGCATGTGCATCGTCTGCGGAAGGCCTTCTAAGCGCAAAGTGTATTTTGCAAGAGCGTATTAATTCGATAGTTCGTCACACTTGCATGCCTGTGCAAGTGTGACGGATAATTTACAAGATGAAAAGTAATCTGGAATCCTATCGTCAGAGTCGTGAGGTGTTGCTAACAAGCATCGTCACAGAACTGTCGTCGGATGAGCGTTGCGTGGCGGTGTGGCTGGCTGGAAGCTATGCCAGAAATGATGCAGATGAAGTCAGTGACCTGGATATAAGAGTCGTAATCGCGGAACCCTATAGCGAAACCTTGTGCGAAAGGCGGGAGCAGGTCAGTCATACGACTACGTCAGAACGGCTTGCCTTTTTCAGCAGGTTTGGACAACCGGCGTTGATCCATGAAAACAATAACAACGCGCCCGAAGGCGGGACGTTCACGTTTGTTTTATATTCGGATTCCGCTCTCATGGTGGATTGGACGCTTATGCTGCAGAGGAACGCAGAACGACCATTTCAATCCCTTTTGCTGTTTGACAAAGCCAACATTCCTGTTTCCCCTCCGCCTGAAGTAATGGAATTGGAACAACGCAGAAAATATGTCGCAGAGCAATGGGCATTCTTCTGGATGATGACAGCAGTTACGATCAAGTACATCATCCGGAACGATAACGTCTTTGTGACGCGCTGGCTGGAAGTCTTACATGGATTAGTGGAGCAAATTCAGCGGCAACTCCGCGGAGAACCGTTGGAATACATGCGCGGCTCTCTCACCCAATTGCAGCCTACACGTGAAAAACAAATCGAATCCATCCGTTCTCTTTGCAAAACGATGCAGGAGCTGACGCCTCAGATCGAACAATTTAGCAGGGTAACTCTCGCCCCTCCGCAGAAGGAAATCGAAACATTGCTTGTTCTTGCAAGTGAGGAATATGCCCGCGATTGACCTCGCCCGACTTAAGAAACAGACCGCTCAGCTGGGAGACATCTTCGACCAGCCATCGGTTTTTTTGCGTGAGCTGCGCGAAGTGCTGGAGTTTTACGTCAACCGGACGCTGCGCAGCCAAAGTGTGGCTCCTTCTTCAGTACTTCCAACCTATCGCACACCGATTGTTGTGCTCAGGCAGATCGAAAAAGAGCTGGGACCGATCGCCGAAGGACAACCCATTCAGGCGTTGGAGCTGGCAGACGCACTCTGGGATGAGGGCTGGCTCGAAACGAAGCTTCTCGCCGCGTTTCTGCTTGGGCGCATCCCACCGCAGGAAGAGCGGCTGCTCGCCAGACTTACGGCGTGGACGCAGTCTGTACGTGACCCGGAAGTCCGCGCAGCGCTGCTGACGACGAGTCTCACCCGTCTACGCCAGGAAACACCGGACCTGTTCTTGATTCTCGTGAAGGAATGGCTGCACCCCGCCCGCCAGCGTATGTGGTCGAACGGAATTCAGGCGCTGGTGCCTCTCATCTCTTCTCCAGACTTCGATAACCTGCCCCCCATCTTTGAAATCGTCGAACCGATCCTCAAAGTCTCCCCGGCGACGTTACAATACGATTTACAGGAATTGATCATTGTATTGTTCGAAGCCTCGCCGGATGAAACCACGTACTTTCTCCAGCAAATCTTGAAAGGGACCAGGAGTCCGTTGCCGTCAATCGCATTGCGCCGGATGTCGCCCGAGTTGCCACAGGAGCTTCAGGTGATCCTGCGTGAAATGCTGCGCGAGGCAAAAACGAAAACAAGGTAGGGATCGAAACTTCTCACCTCTCGTAAAGGAGAGTCATGCCCAACCAACAGATCTACTGGCATACCACCGTACAAATGCCGGATGCATCAAACATATCTCCATTGCCAGAAAAGGTAGATGTGGCGGTCATCGGCGGAGGGTACACGGGTCTAAGCGCTGCGCGCACATTGGCGAAACAAGGCATACGGGTGGCGGTGCTCGAAGCAAACAGCATTGGCTGGGGCGCAAGCTCCCGGAACGGCGGGATGGTCCTAACCGGGCTAAAGCTCGGGATGCAGACGGTGATGAAACAATATGGGCGGGAGACGGCGAAGAAATTATTCCTATGCTCCCTGGATGCCATCGACACGGTCGAACGACTCGTCAGGGAGGAAGATATCGATTGCGGTTTTGCACGCTACGGTCATCTGCTAACTGCCAATAAACCTAGGCATTACGATGCGCTGAAAGAAGAAGCGGAATTCATGGAGA
>JAICRQ010000008.1 GCA_025966435.1 Anaerolineales bacterium
GTCCCCCATTGGCAAGGCGTTAATGGGAAACAAGGTTGGAGACACAGTCGAGGCAGAGACGCCAGGCGGTAAGATTCGGTTCAAGATTCTGAAGGTTGAATAGCTTGTAGGTCAGGTTGGCAACCTGACATTCATAATAAAGCGGATTACCAACCCGCCTCATTGAAAAAAATAGACCGGCGCTGCCGGTCTATTTTGATTCAGGAGTGACTTACTGTCCGCTGCGGGGCCAAACCGCGAGCTCAAGTGTTATTCGTTCGAAGTGACTTCGCGGGGGCAGCGCTCCGGTGCCGTATTCCATGTCCACAACGGTTGCCAGCAATTGCAGAGTCGCTGTTTCCAAAAGAACCTGGTCCTGCGGCTTCACAACTACAAGCTCACCCTTCGGTTCAAGCCGCGCCCGGATGTTCGGATCGTTGTAGGCGTGTTCCGTCATCAACACCTTGGTCGCGGTCTTGATATCGTTTTTGTCGAAGAGCCAGATCTCGAGCGCCGCGACTTTCTTCGGGTCACCCACGCCGATCGTTTCCGAAACGCCCACACCATACTCACCCAGGAATTCCCCACCGCCGGTGTCGATGCTGAAGGACTCATCATACAGATCATCGCCCAAAACGTAGGTGGTCATCGTCTGTGTGATCGGCTGCGCCAGCCCAAGGGACTGGAAATCGGTCTTCTCCACGTGGCGGCTGATCTCTGCAGCCTGCATCACAGGCGTCACAGTACCGGAGTTTTTGCGGAACAAGCGGAGCAGATACAATGTGCCTGCACCCACTAAAACTAACACGAGGAGCGATCCTAAAATCACCCAGGTACTTAAGCCAGAGGTATCCCCAGGAGCAGCCGTTGGCGGCGTGCCCTGAATAGGTCCTCCGACCACTGGCGCCTGAACCGCAGTAGCAAATCGCTGATACACACCCGGATCGAGACTTGGCTGAATCCGCTGCAGAGTTGGCAGAGCAGCAGTCCCCAGGTCATTCCAACGCTTAAGAGCAGTTTGCTGATCGCCCGTACGCTCGAATGAATCGATCACCATGCGCAAGTAATCATCCTGAAGATCAGAACGCAGGATCTCAGGGGTAGTATCTGTGTATGTCACAGGCCAGATTCCCCAGCCAATGATCAAACCCAGGAGCAACCCCAGTACGACGCCCACGATGAGCACCGTCCTTACATTTTGAAGAAGGTTCTTTATGATCGCAGTTACTGCTTCCATGGCGTATTCCTTTTCGGGTAGTTTAATCTATTATATACCATCCCTTGCACAATACAACCTATCGAAAGTACCGAGAATTAGAGGCGTTCCATCAAATATAAGGCGCGTTCGGACTCACGGACGTTTACCGCCTCTACAATCCTAAATCTCCGCTGAAATGCAGTTTCAAACCCCTCGCGTGTGTAATCCGGGAAAATGTCCTCGCGCGAGGCCAGCAATTTTTGCACCTGACTGTCTGCCTTAGGGACGAATTCGATCACAAGCCATTTTCCGAGTTTTGCAAAGAAATCTGCTATCTGAAGCAGAGGCACGTTATTCGAGATCGCCAGATGGTGGATCAGCGCCAGCGCCAGAAGGATGTCGGCTGGACCGCGTCTGCCGAACGAGTCGCGTTCCTCGTTCGCCCACCCAATGGATGGACTGGGGTTCGTCAGGTCGAGAAGCAGCGGCAGGAGGTTTTCCGTTTTCTCCGCTTTCATCTGACGATAATTCTGCTCTACAGCTGTGGGGTCAATATCCGACGAGACTACGAATGCACCGTGTTCTCCTGCCATGCGGCTGAAGACGCCCCTGTTCGCCCCCAGATCCCAGACCAGAGATGGCTTGACCTTTGCAGACCATTCCTGAACGAGTTGTTTTTTATGCTCGAACGCCGAATCGGAATAATTCGTGATATCGTAATAGTTTCCCCACTCCGTGCCACCCGGTTTCCACTCCAGCTTTCGAACCGTAGAGTCGAGGCTGTCGATCAAGCCCGTCATAGCTTGTTTGCTCATGGTCGCGGCGCGAGATTTTACTTCCATACCAGAGTATCGCTTCTGTGCACCGGCATGCAAGTGGATGTGCGTCAGCAAGCCGAAGTTGAAGCGCGTTTTGGATGGCAGTAATCCACTCGCAAGGTCAAGCGGAATGCCATCGATGTAAACGCGTAGCAATTGATTCAAGCGAATATCGCGCAGCGCCATCAATGCCAGCGGCGCAAGGAAATGCTGGCAGAACTGACGGTATGCCACCCAGGGCTGTCCCTCTTTGTATGTCTCAAAAGAGAGTGTATCGATCAGGGTCGCTTTGCCGCGCACGAACTGCATGTTGTACGCGCTGGCGTCCTTCAAGGACATACCCACCTTCAATGACCGGCGCTGGATAGCGAGGGTTGCCAGCGCTGCATCCTTCAGTTGACTGAAGGACCATTCATACGGATACGAGATGAACGGCACATGCTCCGGTTGAATGACTTTATGAGATAGATCCGACTCTGCCGGAGCCTGGTCTACTTCCACATGCGGAATCAACAATCCGGCTTTGACAAGCCTGTCATATAAGCCGGATTCCATTAACCGCGCGTATTCCTGTTCATACCTGCGGTTCACCTGCCGATAGAGGACTCCGTCGCGGGAAAATAAGAATCCGCTCGGGTCACGGAACGAAGCGGAAAGCTGTTCGTTATTTTGCTTCGGGTTCGTCATCTTCGTCGTCGGCTTTGGGCTCTGACTTAATTCCAAACCATCCTTTGATTCGGCTCCACGAGGCGCGCACCGCCACGCCAATCCCAAGCAAGGCCGCGATCAGCAATTGGATCAAAAAACTGCCTGAGCCGGGATCGAGATATGGAAGGGGTGTGAAATGCATGAGATCTCCTATTTGTTCAGGGTATCTGAAAAAAACTTTGCGAAGGCTGTGCGCAGGCGTAAGTGTCGCAAGGTTGTCATTCAACAGTTTCAGGAACGATCTCTTCCAGGAGGAAGGTTTCCTGGCAATTGATGCACTGGACTTCGCGCTTGTTTGCAATGACCAGCAGGTTGCCGCATGTGGGACAGGGCTGTTTGATCGGCCGCTTCCAGGATGTGAAATCGCAGCTCGGGTAATTTTCACAACCGTAGAATGTCCGTCCTTTGCGCGTCTTCCGCTCAACGAGCTCGCCGCCATCCTTGGGACACAATACACCAATTTTTTCAAGCCAGGGTTCCGTGTAGCGGCAGGTTGGGAAATTGGAGCACGAAATAAATTTTCCGAAACGTCCGTAACGGATGACAAGCTCACCACCGTCCTCCGGACACTTGCGCCCGATCGGTTCTGGCTCGCTCTTGGTCACTGGCATTTCCGCCTGTGCCTTTTTGACATCCTCTGCAAACGGACGATAGAACTCGTGCATCACTTCCACCCATTCCGCCTGACCGGAAGCGATCATATCGAGGTCTTCTTCCATGCGCGCGGTGAATTGCAAATCGACAATGTCGGGGAAGTATTGCATCATCAAGTCGTTGACTTGAATCCCGATTTCAGTCGGCATGAGACGTTTTTCTTCACGCAGCACATACCCACGTTGTTGAATCGTCGAGAGCGTAGGAGCATACGTGGAGGGACGCCCGATACCCTGCTCCTCCAGCGCCTGTACGAGCGAGGCTTCCGAGTAACGCGGCGGCGGCTGCGTAAAGTGCTGTTCAGGGATCAAGCGAATCAACTCCTGTTTTTGCCCCTCCACCACCCCCGCCGGAATGCGGACATTCTCTTCATCTTCCTCGGACTTCACGTCTTCATTTTTCGCTTCTTCGTAAACCACCAGAAAACCAACAAATTTGACTGACGAACCGGAGGCGCGCAGTAAGTAGGTGTGTTCGTTCGTCTTGCCGGTGACTTCCACCTGCAAAGTATCGTAGACGGCTGCTTCCATCTGCGACGCCACAAACCTCTGCCAGATAAGGCGATAGAGCTTATACATCGCCGGATCGAGATAGTCCTTGACCTGCTCCGGATCCCGCTCCACGGACGTCGGGCGGATGGCTTCATGTGCTTCCTGCGCGTTTGCGGAGCGTGTCTTGTACTGAGGCGCTTCCCCGGGCAGGAAGTCCGCGCCGTATTTTGTCTTGATGTACTGGCGCGCTTCGTTCTGCGCACCGATGGAAACGTTAGTAGAATCGGTGCGCATGTATGTGATCAGACCGGTTGTGCCGCCTGTCCCTACATCCTGACCTTCATAGAGTCCTTGCGCCAACGCCATCGTGCGCTTGGCGGTAAAGCCAAGTTTGCGTGACGCCTCCTGCTGCAACGTGGAGGTAGTGAATGGAGCGGAGGGCTTGCGACGCCGCTCGCCGCGCTTGACCTTGGTCACTGTGTAGGCGGCGGTTTCCATATCCACCAGAATTGGCTGGACCGTCTCTTCGTTGGAGAGCTCCGGGTCCTTCTCATCGATCTTCGCCAGCTTGGCGAGAAATGTCGATTTGATCCCCTCCGGCTGCAGCTCTGCATGGATAGACCAGTATTCAACCGGCACAAAGGCTTCGATCTCCCGCTCGCGTTCAACGATCAGCCGAAGCGCCACTGACTGGACGCGTCCTGCCGAAAGACGGCCGCGCACCTTCTCCCACAGAATCGGGCTAATGCTATAGCCGACCAATCTATCGAGCACGCGGCGCGCCTGCTGGGCATCCACCAGGTCCATGTTGATTTGTCTGGGGTGCGAAAAGGCTTCCTTGATCGCCGGTTCCGTGATCTCGTGGAAGACCACGCGCTTGGCGCGCTCGGGCTCGATCTGCGCGGCTTCCATAAGATGCCAGGAGATCGATTCGCCTTCACGATCAGGGTCAGTTGCAAGATAAACTTCTTCCGCTTTCTGCGCCAGTTTCTTGAGATCCTTGACGACATCCTTCTTCTCATTCGGGACGCGATACTTCGGCGCAAAATTATTCTCCACATCCACCGAAAGCTGAGACCTTAACAGATCGCGCACATGCCCCACCGAGGCGCGGACCGTATAGCCTTTTCCCAGATACCGTCCCACGGTTTTGGCTTTCGCCGGTGACTCGACGATCACCAGCTTGCCATCGCGCTTATCCACCTTGACAGGCTTTTCGGGCGGAGTCAACCCCTCATGCGCGTCGGTCCGTCCCATTCTATAAAGTTTTGTTCCACAAACGGCGCACACACCGACCGTGACCGGAGATCCCTTCGCATTGAACATCGCGACGGGATCATTCATCTCACGTTTGGTCTTGCACTTCATGCAATATGCTTCCATACATTAACCTTATTCATCCGTTTCATTGCGAGGAGAGTCGAGATGCGTAGCATCGAGATCCCAACGAAGCAATCCCTATTCTTATGAGGAGACACTTGCACTTGGTGCCAGCGCAGGTGTTGCTTCGCTGTTGCTCGCAATGACATAATTTATAAATATTTCTCCTGGTGGTGTTTCTTCAGATGTTCCACAACATCTTTTACCTTCTGTGACTGGTCTACTTTGCAAACCATCAAAACATCGCCTGCATCCACAACCACGATGTCATCGAGTCCGATCGTCACGACCAGGCGCTCATCGGTCTTGGAATATACCAGAGTATTGTGCGTATCCAGTGCCAGGTGCTGTGCGTTGTTCGCGACATTCCCATTCATATCCGGCAGGAGCACCTCGAAGAGTGAATCCCACGAACCAACATCGTTCCATCCCAGACCACCAGCGGGGAGCACGGCAACACGTTCAGCCCTTTCCATCACGCCATAGTCAACGGTTTGGCTCTTCAGGTCAAACCAATTTTCCTGTACAACCTTGTCCTGTTCAGACGT
This sequence comes from Anaerolineales bacterium, assembly GCA_025966435.1. Taxonomy (GTDB): domain Bacteria; phylum Chloroflexota; class Anaerolineae; order Anaerolineales; family Villigracilaceae; genus Defluviilinea. Next base: position 5,777 of record JAICRQ010000008.1, read on the forward strand.
GCCCCAGGCACCGGCGATTTTATTCACCACTTTAAAAAGCTCGGGCATCTGTCGCTCGATCTCTCCCAGGATCGTATCCGCACGCCACACGAACATACCGCTGTTCCATGAGTGATCGCCACTGCGCAACAACTTTTGAGCGGTTTCCTCATCTGGTTTTTCCTTAAAACGTTCCACTACATATACAGGATATCTATAATTACCATTCAGTGCCGCGCCCTGCTGGATATAACCATATCCGGTAGAAGGGTAGGTGGGCGTGATACCCAAAGTGACAAGATATTTTTCCTGGGCAACATCAAACGCGGCGCGAATCAAATAATGAAAAAGATCACGATTGCGAATGTAATGGTCTGAGGTCTGGATCGCCATGGCTGCCTGAGGGTCGCGCTTTTGCAGCACGGCAGCCGCCAATGCTACCACAGATGCGGTACCGCGGGGAGCCGGCTCAATCAAGTAGTTTTCCAGAGGGATCGCAGGTACTTGCTTCTGCATCTCCCGCGCCTGCTCGGCAACAGTCACGACGAGAATACGTTCCGGGGGGAATAACTTTTCCAGCCGTGCAACGGTGCTTTGAAATAAAGTGTCTTTGCCAAGCAGGGGAAGTAGCTGCTTGGGAGTCTCTTTCCTTGAGATGGGCCAAAGACGAGTCCCACCCCCGCCTGCCATAATCACTGCATACGTATGCACAGCATTCGTATTTTGCATATCTATCCTTTAAAAGTAGAGTAGTCGGATTGTACCTCACGCACGGCAATGTAATTCATGCCACCCACCTGACGCACCATTCCTTTCAGCTCCATCAGCGCCAATGTCGCTGAGACTTTTTCAATGGGTAATTCTGTTTGATTCCGGATTTCATCCACATGCAAAGGTTCTTCACTTAACACATTCAGCAGCCGCGCTTCTGTTTCGTCAGACGGGATGACCTTTCGTGCAGCTTTCTGCTCGCCCATGCGGGTCAGGTCCAGAGCCTGCATCAGATCGTTGACACTCAGCAAGGGCAGAGCACCGTTTTGAATCAGTTTATTCGTGCCTTTGCTTTGCGGCGCAAGGATACTTCCCGGCACCGCGAAAATCTCACGTCCCTGTTCCGCTGCAAACTCAGCAGTGATCAAGGCGCCGCTGGTCTCACCGGCTTCGATCACAACAACTGCCAGGGATAAACCCGAAATAATGCGGTTGCGCGGCGGGAAGTTCGAGGCGTCTGGTGGGGTACCCAGTGCATAGTCACTGACGATCGCGCCGCTCTCCATCATTTTTTCCGCCAGCCCGCGATGCTCCGGCGGATAAATCTTGTCCACGCCTGAGCCCAGCACACCGATCGTTCGCCCGCCTGCCTTCAGCGCCGTTTGATGCGCCACAGCATCCACGCCGCGTGCCAGGCCGCTGATGACCGTAATTCCATTCGCTGCCAAATACGCCGCAAGCTCCTCCGTGATCTGCCTGCCATAGGCAGTCACTCGCCTGGTGCCCACGATGGCAACCGCAAAAAGGTCATCCGGCAGATAGTCGCCACGAATATATAACACAGGTGGCGGCTGTTCAATCTCTTTCAAGCGTTGCGGATACGTTTCATCTTCCCAAGTGAGGATCTTGATCCCCTGCGCATCGATCTTCGTCCAAAGCTTCTCTAGATCGACTGCCTTGCGCGCCTGGACGATGCGCTCGATCACTTTCCCGCCCAAGCCTGCGCGCGCTAATTCGATTGGCGCAGCGTTCCACGCAGCTTCAAGATCTCCAAAATGCCGGATCAGCGCCTGCATTCGCACCGCGCCGATACCTTTGATCAAGTTGAAACCGATCCAGTAGCGTTTGTCGATCATAAAATACTGTAGGGCGGAATGACATTCCGCCTTACAATCCTTCCAACAAGTGCACACGCATCAAACGGCGTGCAGGGTCCGTTTCCAGAACAACAGAGGGAATCGCAGGCAGGAGAATCTCTTTTCCTGATTCGTTCCTGACCACATATACATCGTTCGCGCCCGTCTCGATGATTTCCACCAGTTCGCCCAACTCATTACCGCTCTCATCGATGACACGAAACCCAAAAAGCTCATGCTGATAAAGCCTGCCCTCCGGCAGATTCGGAGCATCTGTCGATTTGACGTAGACCCACTGGTTACGCAACCGTCCAGCATCTTCCGGGGTTTCGACGCCTTCAAATTTGACCAGCATTCCCTTTGCATGGGGACGCGCGTTGGAAAGCGTCATCGGCTTGTGCTCATCGCCGACGAAAAGTTTTCTCCCACTCTGAAAACGCTCGGGAAAGTCTGTATGCAAATCCATAATGATTTCCCCGCGCAAGCCATGCGCACGGCGCAAGAAACCCACTACCAAATAGACAGGCTCGCCGTCTGGCGAGCCTGAAGAATTCTTCGCATCAGCCATTATTCTGGCTCAACCACGTCGAGGGTAGCCTGCTTGCCTTCGCGTTCGGCTGCCACCCGCAGAAGGGTCCGGATGGAGTTGGCGACCTTGCCGCCCTTTCCGATGACGCGTCCCATATCATCCTTGGAAACGCTAAGCTCGATGCGGACGCGTGGCCCGCCTCCACTCTCACGCACTTGAACTTCATCCGGATGATCCACTAGTGATTTGGCGATGTATTCAATCAGATCTTTCATAATTTTGTCTCGTCATCGCGAGGAAGGCTCAAGCCTGACGAAGCAATCTTGGATTTAATTAAAAGATTGTGTCGTCGCAATCAGCACTCCTCGCAATGACATAAAAGATTACTTGCCTGTCTTGACAGACGCGCCGCGTTTTGTTTCCGCTTCTTCGGCTTCTTTTAAGAGGGTTTCCATCGACTCACCCTTCTTGAAGCGTTCAAAGCGATCCAAAATGCCCGCGCTTTTGAAAACCTGCTCGACGGATTCGGTTGGCAAAGCGCCATTCTTCATCCAATGAAAAGCGCGGTCTTCCTTAACGTGAATTGTCGCAGGTTGTGTGCGAGGGTTATAGAAACCCAAAATTTCCAAAAAGCGACCATCGCGCGGTGACTCCTTATCGGCAGCCACAATGCGGTACGTGGGTTGGCCCTTGAGACCAATACGACGTAAACGAATACGAACCATTTAGCTTACTCCTTTTGATATTTTGCGTTTCAGGCAGGCAAGAGAGGGGTGCGTGAAAGGACGCCTTGCGGGCTGAAATCACAAGCAGATATTTTACCACGCCCTTACAAAGGAAGCGCAAAGGAAATCTTTGTACCCTTCCCCTCTTCGCTTTCCGCCCAGATTTTCCCGCGGTGAGCCTCCACCAGATACTTCGCAATGGATAAGCCTAATCCCATCCCGCCGGAATCGCTGGACTTATAAAACCGGTCGAACACACGCGGCAACATGGGAGATGCAATCCCCGGACCGCTGTCTTTCACCGAAATCGTTACATTTCTTTCCTCCCCGAGAGCTGCTTCCGCTAATTGAATTTTGATCTCCCCGCCGCGTGGTGTGTAGCGTAATGCATTGGAAAATAGATTGGTCAACACTTCACGGATGCGTTGCGGGTCAATAGTTACTTCTTCCACGTTCTCTAATGCCATCTCAAGATGGATCTCTTTTTCCTTTATTTGCGCTTGAAGGCTAGAAGTTGCATCGTGAATTAATCCTGCTAAATTGGTTGGCTCGCGCTTCAAACGCAATGCGCCACTTTCTGCCAGGGCGAGTGTTCGCAAGTCATCCACGAGGCGCGAAAGGATTTGCGTCTCTTCGATAATAGACTTTAATCGTGCCTCATCTGTGGGATATACACCGTCCAGCATCCCTTCCACGTTTCCCTGAATCACCGTAATAGGTGTTCGTAATTCGTGAGATATATCCGCCAGCATGTTGCGCCGCTGTTGATCGCTCACCTGTAAACGTTCCGCCATCGAATTAAAGCTTCTCATCAGCGAGTAAACTTCCGGGGGTCCCTTTTCCTGGACACGCACGGAATAATCTCCATTTGCCACTCTCTCGGAGGCGCGGAACAACTCATCCAGAGGGGTGAACATACGGCGCAGACTGCGCGCTCCCCATCCCACCGCGAACACCAATAAAATAAAACTCAAAAAGGCAATGGGCAAAATATAAACCGTTCGATCAAAAAGTGCATCGCCCGGGACATCAAAAGCAGAAGCGAAAAGAAGCCTCAAAATTCCAAGCAATCCCACAAAGGCAAGAAAAGCGAATCCGAAGAAGAAACATCCCATTCGGCGAAAGAACGGGTTGCGCCTGCCGACGCGCCGCCAGGCTTCACGTGTCGGGGGCCATTCTTCGTTCTCGGGCCACCATGGCGGACGCTGACGATGAGAGAAGTGATGATGAGGATTCATAATCAGGCAATCCTATAGGATTTTATTTATCAGCAAATTTATATCCAACACCATACACAGTCAAAATATATTGCGGCTCACTGGCTTTCACTTCGATCTTACGGCGGATGTTCTTGACGTGTGCATCGATGGCACGTTCATACGACTCAAATGCCACACCATGGATCGCGTCCAGCAATTGGACGCGGGTGAATACTCGCCCGGGCTGGCGCGCTAAAGCAGCTAACAACTCAAATTCCGTAGGCGTAAGTTCCTCGATCCTGCGGTTTTCCACCGTGGCACGCAGACGCGGGACATCAAGCGTCAAATCTGCCACGCGAATCATTTCGGCATTCGCCGATAAAGCATTCTCGATCCGCCGGAAGACAACCCGGACGCGCGCCACCAATTCTTTAGGGCTGAATGGCTTGGTCATGTAATCGTCTGCGCCGAGTTCGAGCCCGATCAATTTGTCTGTTTCCTCCGCCCGCGCTGTCAGCATAATGATCGGCGCGTTGGAAGCTTTGCGGAACTCGCGGGTAAAGTCCAGCCCATCGAGCTGAGGCAGGCCCAGATCCAGAATGACCATATCCGGTTTCTCGGTCTTCCCCAGAGATAACGCCTTCCTCCCGTCATACGCGACAAGAACACCAAACCCGGCGCGCTCCAGATAATCGCGCACGAGTTGGGTGATCTTGGGTTCGTCGTCCACAACGAGGATGGTTTTCATAATATTTTGTAGGTCGGACACCGAACGCACACCTGTCCTGGCGGACGGCGCCAGTGTCCAATCTACATTATACGTTTTATTCTTTCTTCTCTGCCGGCGGCTCCCCATGTGTACGCTTGTGCCATTCCTCCAACATCGATGGGACACCATTTTCCCAGTGTCTTCCCGACGGACCCTGTCCATGATGGTGTCCCCATCCCCAGCGTGGACCCCAGAAGAGGAAGCGGAACGCTCGGAGGGCGAGAAAGAAGAGAAATAGCAGAATCAGGAAGCCAAAGAACCCAAATCCAAACCCGAATGGATGGTGCAGGTGCATACCATAGCCGTAATATGGATATGGAGCGGGCACCACTTCACCGGAGGGTGCCTCGACGGTGATCGGCGATCCCTGTGCAACACCGGCTCGAAATGCAAAGAAGGCGATGCCCGCGATCGCGGCGATCAACACCAACGCCGAGACGATCCGTAAACCAGTATTATTTCCGTTCATGTTTTACTCCTTTTGTTTGAACTCATGTCTGGAGTATAGGACCCGGTTGTGAATTGATTGTGAAGAGAGGATGGAGAGAAAAATTGAATGGATATTGACGCAGTAGAATATGCGTTCTAGAATCAGACGCATGAATCTCAACAAATTAAAACAGGCAGAAAAAGCATTTCTCCGTCGCTATCCCGGTGGCTTCGATAACCCGGGGCTTGTTGCCACGCGAGTCAGAAAACATAAGCCAGACCAAATGATTGCTCTCACCCGCGAAAGCTTTTCCAGGGAAAATTTCAATCGTCCTGATCTGATTGTTCAGAATATGATAAAGGTCGTGAGCCGCTCATCGGTCATTTCTGTGTTCGAAAAACCAAGATTTCGTGATTTCGCCAATGGACTTTCTCATCAAGAACGGGAGTTCCTGAGTAGTGGGCTGGAACAGGTATTACATGGGAATGAGCAGACGGGATTCGAAATGATTCTGGATTTGCTTAAGAGTGAAAAGTTGGCAAAATGGTCACTGATCACTGTCTGTCAGACTTATTTTCACCCGCTGAGAGATGTCTTCATCAAGCCCACCACCGTCAAAGGTGTCATTGCATATTTTGAGCTGGAAAACCTGCACTACAGGCCAACCCCATCCTGGGCATTCTATGAGGCATACCGATCCGTCTTCCATGAAATGAAATCAAAAGTGGATTCGTCACTTTCCCCTACCAACCCGGCATTTTCAGGTTTCCTTTGGATGACTGTACGAGGAGAGCTACTGTTATAAATTATGAAAGAATACATTCTTGCCCTACGGGAACAATGCAGGCGCTGAGAAGAATTTCTTGCAAGCTCAAGCGGTTGCTCTAAGTCAGCGTAAAAACGCAATTGACAAACCTTTTTGAATAGAAAGATATCAGCACTCTTGACCTTGACGTTCCAAGGTCTTTTTTGTTTTCGGTCGCATTTCTGAGGACTCTGTGCATTCCCAAACTGCTCACTGCTGTTCTGAACTCCAAAATCCACCTTTCGATTGCGAAAAGTAGATGTATAGCAGTTGAAAGCTGCAAAGTGAAAATGCCGGATTAAACTAGGCTTAGAATTTTTTAGGGCTGAGAACAGCGTCGGTCCAAATCATATAACATATTACAAAGGAGTAATCATGGAATACAGTACTACACAACAAAGAATCGCCGCGATCGGTCATCAGCCAGCTTTGAAAAAATCCACTTTTGTTATCGCTCTCGCAATTTTTGGTGTTTTTAGCGTTCTGGCTGGAATGATAAGCTTAGCCACATGGATCACTCTGTCCTCAGGTGCAGCTATGCCCGGCCTTGCCGATGCCATGTTAATCGACGCAGTCTATGAGTTTATCCTGGGTGCGTTGATTTTTGCCAGCTCAAGGGCATTCGCAAAAGGCAAGATGCTGTCAGTGTGGATTTACGCTGCCAGCATCCTTTTGGATAGCCTCTACAATATCGTAACAGGATATCCGTTGAATTATGTCTTCGTGGGCTTTGGCTTGCTCCTGATCTGGCAAATTTTGAGATTCAGGGGCAGGCTGGATCTTGCATAATTTCGAGTGAACACCTCAACAAAAACAGGTCACGCTTGAAGCGTGACCTGTTTTTGTTATCCAAACAACCGTCCCAAGCCCTTTCCCCCGGTTTTTTGCATCATCTTCATTAGTTTCTGCGTTTCACGGAACTGTTTGATCAGGCGGTTCACGTCCTGCACTTCCATGCCGGCACCTGCGGCAATGCGCCGACGGCGGGAGGCGTTCAAGATCTCCGGGTCGCGACGTTCCTTTAACGTCATAGAGTTGATGATCGCTTCGGATTGCTTGAACGTTTTCTCGATGTCTTTTGGGTCCACCTGACGCGCCGCCTGCCCGAACTGCCCGGGCAGCATATCCATGATCTGCGCCAGTGGTCCCATCTTTTTCATCTGCTTCATCTGGTCGAGCCAGTCTTCGAGCGTGAAGTGGCCTTTCATCATACGCTCAGCAGTCTTTTGCGCGGTCTGCTGGTCGAAGGCGGCTTCGGCTTTTTCGATCAAACCGATCATGTCACCCATCCCCAAAATGCGCGAAGACAAACGCCCAGGGTCGAATGCCTCGAGGGCATCCAACTTTTCACCTGTACCGATGAACTTGATTGGTACACCCGTCACAGAGCGGATTGAGATCGCCGCGCCGCCGCGCGAGTCACCGTCCATTTTAGTCATCATCAAGCCTGTGATGGACACATTATCCCGAAATCCCTGGGCGATATTTAACGCTTCCTGACCGATCATGGAATCGACCACGAGCAGGATCTCCACCGGTGGGACTTTGTCGACAATGGACTTTAGTTCGTTCATCAGCTCTGAGTCCAGTTGCGATCGCCCGGCAGTGTCCACGATCATAATTCCATATCCGCCCTTTTCGGCTTTGTCAAAGGAACGCTGGACAAGCTCGGGCGGCGTAATGGTTAGGTCTGCCTCGACCGGGACATCAATCCGCTCGCCGAGCTGCTGCAGCTGCGTTACCGCCGCGGGACGATAGGGATCGCCTGCGACTAGCATGACCCGCTCCCCTTTCGAGCGGAGCATACGCGCCAGTTTTCCTGCCCCAGTTGTCTTTCCCGAGCCTTGCAAACCGACCATCATGATGACATGCGGCTTCGGTCCGCGCAGGTTTAAGGGTGCCGGCTCACCCAAAGTCTGGATCAATTCATCGTTGACGATCTTGATGATCTGCTGCCCTGGGTTCAATGCCTTTGAGACTTCAGCGCCAATGGCACGCTCGCGGACGCGGCCAATGAAGGACTTGACCACGCTAAAATGCACGTCCGCTTCGAGTAAAGCGAGGCGCACTTCTCGCATCGCCACGTCTACATCGGCTTCGGAGAGCTTCCCGCGCCGGCGGAGTTGGTCAAAAACTTGATTAAGTCGATTAGTGAGATTTTCAAACATAGGTTTATTTTCCCGTCATTGCGAGGAGTGACACTTACACCGCTCCTATTCAATTTACTGTGTGATTGCTCACCTGCACGGCGTGCGGCGCACACCTGTCCTGGCGTACGGTGCCAGGAAGAGTCGTCGGGAAGTACACCCTCCTCGCAATGACATATCGTCAGTGTAGGCGGGCATTGTAGTGCGGAAGTAGATGGAGGTCAAGAGACCCTTGCTTGACAATCCCTATATCCCCTAGTAAAATCACGGACGCTTAACAAGTAAAAGTCTGGCCGAGATAGCTCAGTTGGTAGAGCACGCGACTGAAAATCGCGGTGTCCCCAGTTCGATCCTGGGTCTCGGCACTCTCGGTCAGAAGCAACGACCAGAACTGCGGGCGTAGTACAGTGGTAGTACGTCTCCTTGCCAAGGAGAAGGTCGTGGGTTCGAATCCCATCGCCCGCTCAGCAATTTTAACAAATGGCGTCGTGGCCAAGTGGTAAGGCAAGGGTCTGCAAAACCCTCATTCAGGGGTTCGAATCCCCTCGACGCCTCTCAACAATTTACAACGGTGTTCGACAAAGAACTGACGCCTTGCGGCGTCTTTTTGTTCTTAACAGTTTTATTATTCCGTTGTCACTAAGCGAACTCCACTTTGTTTTATAATGATTTCATGCTTCATTGAAAACATTGCTTACATGCTTAGAGAGTTAGATATTGAATGAAAATCCTGTACGTTGAAGATGAGACTGCACACGTCATGCTGACAGAAAGGGTTCTGGAAGAGAATCTACATGACGGATTCAAGTTAATTCACGCAGAAACAATCGAAGCCGCCCTCAGGCTTCTCGAAACGGAACCGGACATTGATGTTGTCCTGACGGATCTACGCCTGCCCGATGGAACCGGCCTGGATCTGCTTCTAAAAGTTCGGGAGCGTACTTCGCCTCCGGCCGTCGTTTTGGTCACAGGACAAGGGGATCAGGAAGTGGCAGTTACAGCGTTGAAGTCTGGCGCTGCAGACTACCTTGTCAAACAGAGCGATTATTTGCACCGCCTGCCGGTTGTCATCAGCAATGCAATTGCTCAAAATCGTTACCTGCGCGAGCAGCAAGCTTTATATCGGGCAGAGGTCCGTTACCAGTCTCTTGTCGAGCAGATCACAGCAGTTGTATTTTTGGACCAGACCAATGAGGAGCAAACGACCATCTATATGAGTCCCCGCATCGAGGAACTGACCGGCTACACGGCAGAAGAGTGGTGCGTTGATCGAAATTTGTGGACATCCTCTATTCATCCGGATGATCGCGAACGTATCGTCCGGAAGGATACAGAAACGAACCAAAGCGGGGAGCGTTTCCTTGAAGAATATCGCTTGATCAGGCGTGATGGCACCATTGTATGGGTCAAGGAAGATACAAACCTTATCCGCGATCAGGAGGGACAACCGCTCTACTGGCAGGGTATTCTGCTGGATATCACAAAGGAAAAAGAGAATGAAGCTGCCCTCCAGAGACAGCTTGAGGAACTGGCAGTCCTTCATTCTGCCTCTCTGGCTGCGTCCAATGCACTGGATATCGACAAGTTAATCGAGCAGGTTACGAATATTATCGGGGATGCACTCTATCCAGATAATTTCGGAATCTTATTGTTAGACAGAACTAAAAACACACTCAAGCCACATCGCTCTTATCGAGGTACAACCGTAGAAAATCTTTCTGCGGACTTTCCGATTACACAGGGCATTACTGGAAAAGCTGCCCAGACAGGAAAGTCGATTCGAACGGGGGATGTAAAAAAGGAAGCGTCATATATGGAGGTCACAGGGGGAGTGCAGTCTGAGCTTTGTGTGCCAATCATTTCGCATGGACGGGTCACCGGTGTAATTAATAGTGAGAGCAAGAAGCAAAATGCATATTCACAGAAGGATGAGCGTCTTCTTACGACCATTGCCCACACGCTTGCAACTGCAACAGATAAATTAAGATCCTTCGAGGAAGCCCGGCAACGCGCTACAGAACTCGAAGCTCTTTACCAAGCCTCCCGCTCGCTGGCTCTAAGCCTTGAACCGGAAATCATCGGGAAAAACCTGGTCACAACCATGGATGAGATGCTGGGATATGAGTTTGCAGCCGTGTACTTGTTAGAGGATCAGACCCAGACCCTTGCTCTCCTGGCCGTTACGCAAGAAGCACAAGGTCCAGAAAACTTCGAGAGCAACATGTCTTCCTTTTTCAGCCAGAAGATTCCCTTGAAGGTTGGCATTCTCGGCTGGGTGGCAAAACATGGACAATCTGTTCGCGTTGATGACGTTACCAAGAACACACGCTATCTTGGTGTTCTCAAGAACATCAAATCCGAACTCTGCGTTCCATTGGTTGCACGCGGCAAAGTGATTGGAGTCCTCAACATCGAGTCCCCGCAGCTCAATGCATACTCAGAAAGAGATGAGAACCTGCTAACTGCACTCGCTAACTCCGCTGCAATTGCCCTTGAAAATGCCCGTCTTTACAAATCGGAGCTGGCTCGGCGAGAGCAAGCTGAAACCCTGCGGACAGCGACCGCTGCCCTATCCACCGCACTGGAGATGGATACTCTCTATGAGATCATTCTCGACTCAGTCTCGAAACTCGTGCCGTACGACCATGCTTCGATCGAGATTATAAAACAAGGATGTCTGGAACTCGTGGCGGAGCATGATCGCCTAAAAGGGCAGCATATTGAACGTAAGGATGCCTGGAACTCAAAGCAATGGGAGGATTGGAAGGACCTATGGAAGGGTCAATACCGTCCCCTCATCTTATCGGATGCTCAACTCGAGGACGACCCAAATAAGATTACAAATCACCAATCGATTCGCAGTTGGATGCGTATACCTATGGTTGCCGGGGAGAAGGTATTTGGGCTGATCAATCTGGAAAGCAAACGGACAAATTTATTCACAGAAGAACATGCAGGTATTCTTCAGACGTTTGCCAACCAGGCAGGTATTGCGATTGAGAAGGCACAGCTTTATCAAGATGCGTTGCGAGCCGCGGACCGCCGCGCCGTGTTGCATCGCATCAGCCAGGATATTGTCCGTTTCACACAGGATTCGGAACAAATCTATACAGCCATTCATGAGGCAGCGCAGAAATTGATGCGCTGCGATGTATTTATTATCTCGCTTCACGATGAGAAAACGGATCAAAATATTTCTGTTTACACCGTGGAAGCGGGAAGTCGGTATCCACCTGAGGGGGTGCCAGCAGAGCAAGGACTTACTGCATTTGTCACCAACAAAGGAAAAAGTATTATTCTGAGAAATGAGGCGGAAATCGAGGAAAGAGGGGTGCTTCATTTCGGCTCACCCACTCATGTTCAGTCTGTCGTGGCGGTTCCATTGCGCGTTAACGATCAAGTGATCGGGATGATCTCAGTGCAGAGTTACCAAGCTTACGCTTATGATGTGGAAGAGCAATCCCTACTCGAAATGCTGGCTACACATGCAGCAACTGCTATCGAAAACAACCGTCTATTTGAACTGGAACAAAAAAGACGCCAGGAAGCAGAAAATTTGCGGCAAGCGGCAGCCGTCATATCATCCACACTGGATACGGACAATGTCGTGGAACAGATCCTCATGGCTCTTAAGCAAGTGATCCCCTACGACAATGCCAGTGTCTTCTTCCATGAAGGAGATCATCTGCGGATCGCCATGGCGCATGGATACCCTCATGCCAGAGAATTGACGAATTCCACTTATCCAGCTAATAACGAGCTGTTTCATCTCGTTCGAGAGAGCCGTCGTCCTATCTTCTTAGAAGATGCACAAAAAGACCTGCGCTTCAAAAATTGGGGAGGAGCGCATACCGTTCATGGCTGGATGGCAATTCCTCTCATTGCAAGGGGTGGAGTGATTGGGTTTATCACGTTAGATAGTTACGAACCCAGTGTATACAATGAGTCTATTATTGAAACCGCTATGGCGTTTGCAAATCAGGCGGCTGCGGGAATTGATAATGCCCGGCTTTTCCAGGAACAAAGCCGGCGTTCGAAAATCATCGAGGCATTGGCAGATATTGCCAATGATATCGCCACGACCCGCGAGGCCCTGCCCGCGTTGGATCAGATCACACAGCGTGCCCTTGACCTGCTCCATGCGAATCATGTTGCCATCTATCTGCTTCAAGACGACGGTATTACGTTGAGGACAGTGGCCGCGCATGGGACGTATCGGAACGAATTGCTGGCACATACACGGAAAGTTGGTGAGGGGATTACAGGAAATGTGTTCCTTAAGGGAAAACCGGAAATTGTTAACGACACCCGTGAAGATCCACGCAGAGTCGTTATCCCGGGTACACCTGAAGGAGCAAACAGGATCGAGAGCTTAATGTCTTCCCCGCTGAGCCTGCGTGGGAGGACAATCGGGGTGATAAACGCCTGGAGACTTAAGCAAGATGGCTTGTTCAACGAGACTGAATTGAACTTCCTTGTCGGAATCGCACACCAGGTATCGATCTGTATCGAATCAGGCAGGCTGTTTCAGGAGACAAACCGTCAGGCGCAGGAGGCGGCCGCGATTGCCGAGGTCGGTCGAGATATTTCAGCCACCCTTCAGCTCGATACGGTGCTCGAGCGAATCGCCTCATATGCCATGAATTTGCTCCAGGCGGAGACCAGCGCCGTGTATCTGGCAAACGCAGCAACTCCAACGCTTCAGGCAATTGCGGCGCTCGGCGTCGATTCGGAAGAAATCAAAAGTGATCCCATCGTCCTTGGTACAGGAATCATCGGAAATATCGCCCTGCAAAGCGTTGGAGAAATTGTAAATAATACTGCCAATCATCCACGTGGAATCACCGTACGAGGCACAGAGATAAACCTGCTTGAGCATCTTATGGCAGTGCCGATTCTTCTAAAAGATAAGCATACAGGTTTACTCGCTGTCTGGCGCACCGGGTCGGGCGCGGAGTTCGCGCCGCGGGAACTGGAGTTCCTTACGAGCCTTGCAAGGCAAACGGCGGTTGCAATTGAGAACGCGCGATTATTTAAGGAAGTACAGCGTCGCTTGCAAGAACTGGAAACCATCAATCGGATTTCTACATCCCTGCGGATAACGCAGTCATTCGATGAGATGCTGCCCATCCTCCTGAATGAAACGCTGCAACTTGCGGGCACCTCTCATGGCTCCATCTGGCTCTACGACCATACCTCCGACAGGCTCGTCCAGCGTGTGGCCAGCGGTATGGAAACCAGCCTCAGACAAAAATCATTAAGTCCGATGGAAGGGATTGTCGGATATACCTTTAGAACCGGAAGGACGTATCGCTCATCCGAGTTGAAAAATGACTCATTGCTCTTCGAGGCTGAGCGGGATAGCATGATCCCAGGGTATGGTGCCATTTGTATACCGATCCAATCCACAGCAGGTCCGGTAGGTGTGCTGGTTGTGGTTATGGAAATGGAACGACAAATCACAGAGGAGATCAATCTTCTATCTATACTCGCCGAAATCGCAGGTAATTCCATCCATCGCGCCCAGCTATACGACCAAAGTCAGAGACAGGTGCGGCGATTGACATCGCTGCGGGATATCGACTCTGCGATTGCATCCTCCTTCGACTTGCGCCTGACGTTGAACATCTTAATGGATCAGACAGTCAGCCACCTCAATATCGATGCAGTAAATATTGGGCTCTATCATCCAGACTTGCAAAGCCTCACATACCTGAATGGCGTTGGATTCACAATCCCCTCTCCTTCGCGTCCACAGGTCCGCATGGGAGAAGGGCTTGCCGGACAAGTGCTCATTAAACAGCAAACCTGCCATATCACGAACCTTCAAAATGCTCCAGAAACAACAAACGAAGTACTTGTCAAGCGAGAGGGGTTCGTGACCTATATAGGCATCCCACTGATTGTCAAGGGGCAAATCAAGGGAGTCTTTGAAATATTTCATCGCTCCCCTCTTTCACCGACCCCCGATTGGATGGAGTTTTTGCATACTCTGGCGGGTCAGGCGGCTATCGCAATAGACAGCGCCCAGCTGTTCGAAAACTTACAGCGCTCGAATCAGGAACTGATCCAGGCGTATGACACGACACTGGAAGGCTGGGCACGCGCGCTGGAACTTCGCGACCGAGAAACAGAGGGTCATACACGGCGCGTCACAGAGACGACCATGCGGCTGGCGAGATACATTGGCGTCAACGACACGGAAATGGTAAACATTTACCGTGGCGTACTGCTCCACGATATTGGCAAAATGGGTGTTCCAGATCACATCTTGAAGAAGGAGGGCAAGCTTACCGAGGAGGAGTGGGGGGAGATGCGCCGGCATCCTGTATATGCTTACAATCTTCTTTCCCCCATTACATTCCTGCGGGGCGTACTGGATATTCCCTACTGTCATCATGAGCGCTGGGATGGAAAA
>JAICRQ010000098.1 GCA_025966435.1 Anaerolineales bacterium
GATGTCACCGACCGCGCAGTCGCCGCGATAATGCAGCTGCATCAGGATCCCGAACTGCGGCATGGACAACCCTGTTGCCTTGGCAAAATGGACGCGTTCGCGCATCGAATGATGCATGGCAAAATCCAGGAATTGACGGATCGTTTGGATAAATTGAGATGTGGAAACCATAGTTAAGCCTTCTTGTTAGTTAAGCGGACTTAACTTTATATCCAAATATTATTTTCGTCAAGAGGCAAGTTGTAAAAGGTTTATAAAAAATGCAAATGATTATTTTGCTTCCAAACCCATCCCAGGGATGGGCGCAAGCTCTTCGCTGTATAACCAGCTATCGAAAAATGCGCTTAGTTCCTTTCCACTTACTTCTTCCGCCACAGCGATAAAATCCGCCGTCCTGGCATTCCCATCGGCAAAACGTTCATGGTAGGTCTTCAAGATGTCAAAGAAGTTTTCGTCACCCACTTCGAGTCGCAGCGCATGCAAACACAGCGCGCCCCAGGAATACACTCCCTGGTTGAATAATCGATCCCCAGGCGGCTCCCCCGGCGGTGACATGGATTCACGTTCTTCGCGGACGAACGCGTACAGTCTCCTGACCCATTCATCTAGCTCTTCGCGGCCCCTCGTATGCTCCGTCCACAAGCCCTGCGCGTACGTGGCGAAACTTTCATTCAGCCAGATATCGCGCCAATCTGCCAGACTGACGCTATCCCCAAACCATTGATGTGCCAACTCGTGCGCGACAACCTGTTCGCTGCCTTCCGGCTGGTTCGCATCGATCATGGCTTTGCTGAATATGGACAGAGTCTGAGTTTCCAGGGCTGCGCCAAATTCCAGATCGATCACAAGAGCACCATACAATTCAAACGGATAATCTCCAAAGAGATCACTGAAATAGTCGATCATTTCCCCCTGGCGCGCAAAGGGCTTGCGCATTTCTTCCGGCAAACCAGATGGATAATAATTACGAATCGGAACCCCGCCTTCAGACTGAGACGTTTCCAGGTCGAACTCGTCGATGTTAACCGTCGCCAGATAACTCGCCATGGGGTCACGTGCTTCAAACAGGAATGTCGTCGTATCTCCGTTGTCGATTGTTTCCTTAAGCACGCCGTTCGCCGCGGCTTCGAATGGCTCCGGGACCGTCACTCGGAACGTATAGGTGGCTTTATCCAGGGGATGATCGTTGACCGGATAAAAACTCGCCGCGCCATCGGGCTCGCTCAGCACAAAACTCCCGCCGTCAAAGGTGATCCACCCCGTTTGAATTTGGATCGCCATCGAATCCATTTCGCCGGGGGACCCTTGATATTGAACTTCAACGGTAAAAGGTTCATTTTCAGCCAGCACCCCGGGAGGGGTAACAGTCAGTTCCTGCCAGCTGCGTTGGAACTCGGCAGGCTTGTCATTTACCAGTATGGTTGTTATTTCAAAGCCGATGAAATCCAGATTGAAACTGCTTAAGTTTTGCGTCGCTCGCGCCTCGATGATCGTTGTCCCTTCGAGATCGCTTGTGGCGACGTCGTTGACCGTTAAGTCCAACGTGTAGTGCTGGACGTCGTAGCCTGCATTCCCCAAATGAGGATAGAGCGAATCGCCCAGCCCGGGAGCACCCGGCTCTGCCTTCATCTCAAGGGTTGGCGGAAGCTCTGTCACAACCGTTGTGGGTGTCGTCGGCGCCGCGGCTGTGAACGTGGGTGTTGCACTTGCGCGGCATCCAGTCAACAAGATCAAAATAATGGCGATAAAAATGTAGAAGCGAGAAATTTTCAAAGGTGGCATGTTTTGTCTCCCGAAGCAGAGAGGATTCCTATTTGTGATCTAACCTGTGTCTTTGTTTTCGCGCACAGCTAACTGCGGACCCTGACGTGCACGAGCAATCGCTCGCCGGATGGCGGGATACCGGGGGATGAAAAAAACGATCACGAGTACAGTATAGACAAGGACCCAGTCCCGGATGTCACGTTCCAGCCAGAGGTAATGTAATATGCTAAGCGGCACAGCGAAATACACAAGACGATGCAGCACTTTCCAACGCTTGCCCAGCCGCTTTTGCCAGCCGTTTGTGGAGGTCAATGCCAGGGGAATCAGCAGTACAAACGCCAGCAGTCCAACGCTCATAGCGCGGCGCTCGCCGATATCGCGCAGGATCAATGCCCAGTCCAGGTAGTTGCTCAGCCAGGCGTATGCCAGTAGATGCAGGGCAATATAGCAAAACCCATAGACACCCAGCGGGCGGCGGATGGGTTTGAGATTCGTTTTGCTGGTCAGGAGGCTGAGGGGTGTGATCGAAAAAGAAGCGATGAGGAACGCCAATCCCACCGCGCCAAAACGGATGACGAGGTGCCGGTCCAAGACGATAGGCAGTGTGCCGGTAAAGTATTCATACGCGGTAAGCAACAAAGGCAAAGAGGCGAGTACATGGACCAGGAGGTTTCGCCACGGCATAAAATTCAGAACCTAAAAGTTTCCTTTGAAAGCGAATCTACACTTCAAACATAATTCCAAGCACTGGTCTCATTCCCGTTTGCAGAAAAAACCTTTAAGGACTCTTGTTCTTAAAAACTCTGTCCAAAGTCTTCAGCAAAGTCCCGCCAGACGCTGTGGATGTGCGTAGCACGGTTTCGTGAGTTATCATGTTCCATCAAGAAGCTGGGACCCTGCAAGCGGTAGTAATGCGGGCGCTGCGCCTCGAGCGAGCCTGCCCAGGCGAAGGTGATATTCTCGAAGCCGGCAGCCTGCAGCCGCTCCAGGTGGGACGCCGAAAGCAGGTCGGGAAGTGTATCGAGATATTTATGGATGATTTCCATGATCAGAGTTTGTTGATGCTGATTTAAATTGGTCACGGGAATTCCAATATTTTCTAGGGGAGCTATATAGGGATCATTCTGAGTGAAATGTCTTCCGGGCGCATTCTGATCAAAAATCGCAAACGCACGCTGGTTGTCATCCAGTGACGTGATCAGATCACGCGCCGCCCATTCTTCGCGCTCCATCGCTTTGAGCCCGGCGTTGTTGACGGTGGGCCACGCGCCGAGGAAGAACGGCGTGACCGAAAGTTTTCCATTGATCACGTTGAAGCGTCGCGAAAGGTGGTGTCCTTCCCAGCGCCACCCCCAGGGTTCGACGCCCGGCGTACCGAAGACGGTCACGTAATACAGCTCGGGGTCATTGCCCAGATCATTTTGCAGGGAGATGATGTCGAGCGATTTTTGCAAGCCGTAAGCAGACTGGCTGGCTTGTAACAAAGCAAAGGCTGCGTTTCGCTGCTCCGTTCCCATCTCGCGCAGCGGCAATCCGTTACGGGGAAAGTTGCCCGGCGTTGTCCAGTGCCAGCGCGTCAACTCAGGATCATCGAAGGCATACGATGTCTTCGTCCGCTGTGCCTCATCCAGCGAGTCGAGGTAGCGCGTTGTTTTGTCGGCAATGTCGTTGATCAGCGTACTGACCGTGGGTCCTGCCGTCGGCGTAGTGCCTGGAGCAGGTGTGGCAGTCGGCGCGGCTGTGATCGTGGGGAATGGGGAAAGGGTGGGAAGAATCGTTTCGGTGGCGCGGGCAGCGGGGGAACATGCGGCGAGCCCGCCGAGTACTCCAATCGCGCCCACCTTCAATGCGTCTCTACGAGTGAGTTTCTTCGTCATAGCGATACCTCCAAAGGCAAACAGGGACCAGTAAGGTCTCTTAACTTTATGCGCGCGGCGGGTTAAGTCAAGAAAAGAGGATGAGAGGCGAATTAGAAAACTATGCCTGCTTAAGTAATAAGACCCATCCCAAAACAGGATGAGTCTTATCCATAGTTCATATGAGCGTATCGTCAAACCAACCGCGCCGATACCTGAAGCTCCGGGCCCGCTAACGCCAGGGAGATCGGGCAATTCTTCTTCGAATAATCAACTTTTTCTTGAAACGTCTTCTCGTCCACATTGGGGACTTCCGCTTCTGTGTCCAGTTCAATCAATGTAATTCGTGGCCCTTCGCCAAGATGGACTTTTGCACTCGTCCGAATCTGCTTTGGAGGATAGCCGGCCTCCGTGAGCTGAGCAGCCAGATACATAGAGAAGCAGCCAGCCTGGGCTGCACCCACTAACTCTTCCGGGTTGGTCCCCGGTCCTTCTTCGAAACGAGATGCGAACGTAAACGCGCCTTCAAAGGCTCCACTACCAAGTTTCATGACGCCATCGCCCTCCTTGAGGGTTCCATTCCACACTGCAGATGCATTGCGAATTGCCACGTTTACCTCCTTTGATAACCATGAAATGATTGTTTTTTGTTGGGATTTAAAAATATTATAACCGGTCCATAGAAAGACGCGCCGATAACCTGTAGGCAATGAAGTGACAGACAATTTTAGAACACTTGATTTTCAAATACCGGGATGATAGTGTGCTTATCGTTGAGCTTTATGGCTCAGCAGGACACTGATCCAAATGCAGATACTGTTGGCATTCCTCAGTCGTCAGTGAGCGCGTTACGCGTGATTTCGCTAACGTGAACAGGTCTTCAATTTGTGGGAGGTAGACCTGGGTCTCGCCGGTAACCATGGACAGGATGAGGAGCCTGCTATCGGGCGTAAAGCTGGCTCGAAAGGATCCGGCTGCAGTGGGTATCGTGAGCAACAGCTCGCCACTCTTTGAATCCCAGAACCGCAGTGTATTGTCATTATTTCCCGTCGCAATGAGGTTCCCATCTGGGCTGAAAGCAATTGCCCAGACACTCGCGCCTGCGCCCGAAAGTGTCAATAGCTCTTTGCCTGTCTGGATGTCCCAAACTTTTGCCGTGCGATCGAAACTGCCGCTTGCAAGACGCGTCCCATCCGGGCTAAAGACTACTCTGCCCGCAAAGTGGGTGTGACCGGTGAATGTTTTGAGTTCTTGCCCCGATTCTGCATCCCATAGTTTTACGGAGTTGTCCTGGCTCGTCGTCGCGAGCGATTTTCCATCGGGGCTGAAACTAACAGTAAAGAGCGGAGCCTCATGGCGATCCAACGTCAGTAATTCTCTTCCGTTGTTCTCAAGATCATAAACCTTTGCCGTATTACCCGGACCAATTGCGGCGAAGCGCGTCCCATCAGCGCTGAGCGAGGATGCTCCTATAGCGGACTGTCCAGGCGGCCCTTCGGCTAATTTGAACTGGAGCAGTTGTTTGCCGCTAGCCGTATCGTTGATCGTTGCAACCAGATTGGTCTGATCAATCACAGCACTCAAAGAACAATCAGGAGTAAAAACCACCGTTCCAAAGTCCTGACCCGGTCCGGCAGGATAGGAGGACAATTGCCGACCAAGCGGAGTCAAAGGATCAGATGATTCAACTACACTGGTTACCTCAGGAAACTGCCAGGAATGAATTTGCACATCGCCTGCCCCTGCATCTGTGGCTGTGTGTAATCTCGTACCCTCGGGCCCAAGACAGTGCCAGAAACCCGGCAGCGTCATGACCTCGCGATTGCCCGCGGGAGTGACATCCCAGAGACGCACTGATCCGTCGCGATTGCCCGTCACCAAATATACGCCGCACCAACTGTATGGAGCACCTGGTGGTGCAATACATCCGGGGCTAAACTCGATCTGACCGTCAACCGGTGAACCGGTTGGAAAGGTCATGTACTGCTCTCCTGTCGCAGTGTCCCAAATGGACACCATTCCATCCTGACCTGCAACCGCCACATACTTGCCATCCGGGGTGAATACGGGTGCTTGATTGGAACTACTTCTAAATCCGGGGAGAAGAAATAGTTGTTTTCCTGTTTCGGCGTCCCATAGTTTCGGGTCCTCACCGCCATTTGTTGCAAGAATTTTCCCATCCGGGCTGAATGATGTACTCCAGACTACACGGACAAAGTCGGATAGCTTGTAAAACTCCTGCCCCGAGGTCGAATCCCACACTCTTACTGCGACATCCTCGCCAGTGGTTGCAATGCGTGTGCCATCGGGATTGAACTGCGCCGAATAGACAGGCGCCTCGTGCCCTGTAAAGGTCAGTAATACCCGTCCATTCACCGCATCCCACACCCGGGCAGTTCCATCTATACTCGCGGTGACGATGCGCGTGCCATCCTTGCTGAAGGCAACGGAAAGCACCTCATCTGTGTGTCCGCGCAGGTCGAGAACTAATTGCTGTGTATCCAAATCCCACACCTTCGCTGTGCCATCGCTGCTTGCCGAAACAAGACGTGATCCGTCTGAGCTAATTGCCACATGATAGATATGCCCTTCATGCCCGGACAGGGTGAACAATTCTGTGCGGGATTGCAAGTCCCACAATTTGATTTTTCCATCGCCTGTGCTGGTTACGATCTGTTCTCCATCAGGGCTAAGGGCAAGCCCATACCCATCGCCCGGTTGCGGATAGAGTGTGAGCCTGAGTCGCGAATTCAGCACCGCCCGATGAAGCGCTTCCGCCGCTTCTTTGGTTGTCGTTCCGTCTACTGCGTAGGTGGTCCTCACTGCCTGCATCGCGAGCAGGATGCTGCGCTCAGGGTCCATATCCATATTGATAATCGCGTTTCCGGCGATTTCGCGCGAAAGCGTAAGCCTTTGTTGTCTGATTGCTTCCGCCTCTGCTTGTTGCGCCGCATCCGCGTTCGCGACTGCCGTCCCCTGCGCGTTCATTGCTACCTGCGCGTTTTGATCAGCTTGCCTTGCATTTTGATTCGACTGCCTGCCAAAGAAAATCGCAGCAACTGCCATGACCAATGCAATGACGAATGCACCTGTCAGGTAAACAGCACGCTTACGCAGCTGTTGCGCGGAGCGCGATTGTTCTTCTGCACGTTGTCTTTCGGTTTCCGCGAGTTTCTGTGCACTTTCGAGTTCACGTTTTTGACGAGTTCGTTCTTCCTCATTGCGCTGATCACGCTCGGTAATACTTGCATTCAGGAAGGAGTGTTCCTCTTGTGTAAGGGCAACTGTGGTATTGAGCACCCAGCCCTGGAATTGTTCGAGACGTGCACCTGTCAAAAGGAAACTTGGATCTCCTCCCGCATCTTGCCATTCATGCGCGGCTGTGGCAAGCTGCCTCTGAATGCGCACATCGGCGCGGCTTTCGTTCAACCAATCGCGCAGCCGAATCCACTCGCGCAACAGTGCCTCGTGTGCCACTTCAACCGTCGCGCCGCGCGTGAGGGGGTCATGGTCGAACGATAACAACCGTGCACGCCCAAACGCGCCGATGACAACCGATAATTGAGCGTTGTGCTCGGATAGATGTTCCAACTCCTCCCGTAAGACTCTGCGACGTGTATCCTCGGTTCCCTCGCCCAGTGTCACCAGGCGCAGGAATAACTGGCGCGTTGCAGACTTACTTGGCCCATCTAAAAGAGCATAGATCACCTCTGCACTGCGTACCAGTGCGCCCAAAACCCCGCCGATCTCGCGATAGGCTTTGTTGGTCAGCGTTCGTCCTTCGCGCCTTTCAAATAATTCTGAGAGGGCATGCTGCAACAGCGGAAGTGTGCCAGGTTGATTTCCCGCTTCGCGAATGATCGTCGAAACCAGGCCCTTTTCCAACCTGAGTCCCGCGCGCTGTACGGGACCTGCAATGGCGCGTTCCACCTCATCTGCTGTGAGTGGCAGCACAAATTCAAAACGGCGATTCATCATCTCGCCAAAATCCACATAACGCAATGGCTTGTCTGTAAAGTCTGCCCGCAGAGTAATGATCACACGCAAGCGGCTGCGTTCATCCAGTACGGCAGCTGCAATGCTTTCCAACAATAGGGCACGCTCGGCTTCCTCTTCCACAAGCGTGAACACTTCCTCGAACTGGTCAATGACCAGGACCAATTCGACCGATTCATCTGCAGGCAATATCCGATGCACGGCACGCAATAGCCCACGCGCGCCATCCTTTAGTTGGGAAAGTAAATGCTGCGGTGGATTCACTGCCACACGCAACAGTGACGCTTCGAGCTCTTCAAATGGATGTTTGCCGGGAAGCATATCCACAATGAACCAGTTTTCGGATCCGGGCAGACCGCCGCGTCGCAATGCTGGAATCAAACCGGCCCGCACGACCGAGGACTTGCCACTCCCGCTCGGGCCGATCACCGCCAGAAAACGACTGAGGTCCCCGCCTTCGCCCAGCCGTGCCAGCAATTGTTGGACCAACGTTTCGCGCCCGAAGAAATTTTCTGCATCCGCTTCACTGAACGCGCGCAACCCCTTGAATGGATTGGCGATTTCAAGTTCAGCATCTTCTTCCTCATAAGCAATGACCGTCCCATGAGAATTAGCCACACTGCCAATTGCCTGGCGAAAGTCATGGAAGAGAGACAAGACATCGTTGTATCGTTCTTCGGGATCCTTGGCAGTTGCCCGCCTAATCACTGCATCCAAAGCGGCGGGCAAGCCTGACTTGTGTGCGGAGAGCGGCGGCATCGGCGTATTAATATGCTGCTGGATCATGTCGAAGGGCGTCGGTCCAGCAAACGGCAGCGTGCCTGTCAGCATCTCATAGAGCATCACGCCCAGGCAATACACATCCGTTTGTGGGCGGATGGACAGTGAACGGATCTGCTCCGGTGACATGTATTGTGGAGACCCAATGATCGCATCTGCCTGAGTCTGATTTTCAAAATCGGGGTCGCCGAGGTTCTTTGCGATGCCAAAGTCAGCAAGGTAGGCATTGCTGTCTTCATCAAGCAAAACGTTGGCAGGCTTCAGGTCTCGATGGATCACGCCGATACGATGGGCAGCATGCAACGCAAAGCAGATTTGTTCAAGCATATGTGCCGTTGTATCAATCGGCATGGGACCTTGTTTCAACAGGTTTTGAACGTTTCCCCCACGTAATAGCCGCATGACCAGATACGCCACACCCGGCTCTCGCCAGTAATCATACAGAGGGACAATATGGGGATGCTCCAGTCGCGCCACAAGCTGTGCTTCTGCTTCGAAGCGGCGAATGAAATCGGGATGGTTGGCAAACGCCGGCAGGATGATTTTGACTGCGACTTCGCGTTCCACATTGGGCTGCACAGCACGATAGACGGATCCCATTCCGCCCATCCCGATCCGTTCTGCGAGGGCATAGCCGCGGATGGCGCGCCCGGTCAGGTCTTCGCGTCCAATTTCCTCCATCGATGGCGGAGGGGTCACAACAGGCAGTTCGGATGACTCGGGTCGTACTGCACGAGCCCGGCGTACAAACTCAGCACGCTCCTCTAATGGAATTGCCAACGCCATCGCCAGGCGTTCCGCGATCTGCACAGAGGCACGTAAATCGTCTGCTTCGATCTTGCGCAGGGTGATCGCTGCACAACCCACGCGCCGCGCCAATTCCTCCTGAGTCAAATCCAGTTCACGACGACGCTGCCTGACAAATCCGCCAAATGAGGATGCCTGATTCATACTATCTCCTTGGGCTTTCAACACAAAAAGTATAGCGTATGGCAGGGGCGAACTCAAGAGACTTTCCCCGTTATATCGCTTTTTGTATCGGTTGTAGATTTTTGTGCAAGTTATATAAAAAGCGATAAGGACGCCAAAAAGCCTTGATTTCGATTTTTCAATTTGCTA
>JAICRQ010000321.1 GCA_025966435.1 Anaerolineales bacterium
ACAACGGTTCAGGAGCGGACACAACATTGGTGGGACCCGTCGTATCATACGTCACGGTACGGCCGTCTGAGGTGGAATAGAACTTCCAGGTCAGTGAGCCGCTGCCCATATAGGTTTCCATCAGAATCCAGTAAGGCGAGTCGTTGGTAAACTTAAAGTCAACCAGAGGGAAATAAACCGTTGCATCCAGCCCGGCTAACCGCGGATCGATGCCCCCGCTGGCATTTTGTTCATAATAGGAAACCCGATACGCATGAGGGGTTCGTTCCACGATGGGAAAACCGGCGTTGAATACCGCCCGGAAGAGCGTCGTGCTGACCTGACAGACACCTCCGCCCACCCCTTTGATCGTGCGCCCGCCGTAGATGATGAGCGCTTCGGCAAAACCGTTATCGAGGCTGACGTCTCCAAGGTGTTCTCCCATGGAGAAGGTTTCTCCGGGTGCCACCAAAACACCGTGGTACTGCCGGGCAGCCGCTTCAATATTCTGAATTCGCTCCGCAGACGAACCATAAAAGTAAGAAGTCTCTGACCAGATCAACTGGGTGATTCCCAGTTCCTGTCCGGTAGTCGTCGCGGAAACTCGTGGCTGCGTTTCATTGACTACCAGCGATGCTGTATGCTCGCCGCGCGACACGGCTTCATTGATCGCTTTGATACTGGCGTCGATATCCAGCTCGCGTCCTACACTTGACTGCTCCATCACATCCAATTGGAGAGTATCGTCATTAAAAATGAACTTTGCATCCGAAGGCAGGCGGTCTACCTGTGTCTTCACCGGAACCAGCAGATCGCGCACACCGCGCGGGTTGAGGACGACTTGCACGCTCTGTTGATCCCCGTTTTGCACGCGCTGTGGAATAATCAAAGTCGAGAGCACCTCAGGGTTGTACACAAAGGGACCGGAGTCGCTCCCGTTAGCATTTGGGACCGTCAGAGTCAGCGGCTGGCTCAGGATCTGGCGGGCAGTATCTGCCTGTGCGCTCACATCGAGGACCTGCGGCTGCAACTCCTGCACGACGAGCGGCACTTCCCCGTCGCTGAAGGTTTGCAGTTGTGCAGCCAGGTATACCAGCGTCGCGTCGATTTTCAATTCACGCCCCACCTGGCCGGGTTCTGTGATCACATTTGTGCCTTCCAGTCTGAGGGAGGCTTCCTTCAAAGGCTGGTTCACCTGTGTGGAAATCTGGCTGAGATACTGATGGGCAACGCGCTGATCGAAGACGATCACTGGCGGTACACTGACACCTGCACCACCCGCACGAATCTGACCGGAAAGCGCGCCAAAGAGACCGCCGCTTCTTCCCAGTTTATATGCTGTTTGTGCGCTCGCAGATGGGTCGAACACCATACCCAATTCGGCAGGGGTAGCCACCCAGGCTTTTTCGCCATCCCGAAACAGGATTTTCCCCGACGTGGAAAACGATAACGCCTGATTCAGCTTGAGCGCGGCATCAGACGGGCTCAGACCGGAAAGGTCAACGCCTGCAACGGAAACACCCGGGAAGATACGTCCTGCATAAAAAAGCTGATACCCTAGGGTCCAGAGGATAACGATCCCAAGAAAGAGGGTCGTCCCGCTGATAAAGGCAGCAACCACTTGTGGAAGAACAGGGACTCGTTTGTAGGGGTAAGAAACAGTAGCCATGATTAAAGATTATACCTTCTCAAGATTCGTAAACGTTATGTGGAGATGAGCGTGAGATTAAAAGAAAACATAAGTAGGTTACAGCCGCGTCTATGCTGCCGGGCAGCGCCGGGAACACTTCTTAGAACGGATAAAAAAGGTTATTTGTTCCTGCTTCCTTATGTCATTGCGAGGACGAAACGCTCCGCGTTTCAACCGAAGCAACACCTGCACTGCGTGCTGGCGCAAGTGTCTCTTGTTTCATGAGGGGAGAAGATTGCTTCGTCGCAACGAACGCTCCTCGCAATGACACGGAGTTTACTCCGCACCAAACGCAGGAAGCTCGAACGTCTCCGTGCCAGATTTGACCACATAATGCGGCATCCAGGCTACACCAAAGATATTGACGAG
Organism: Anaerolineales bacterium; assembly: GCA_025966435.1. GTDB lineage: Bacteria > Chloroflexota > Anaerolineae > Anaerolineales > Villigracilaceae > Defluviilinea. The sequence goes on from JAICRQ010000321.1 coordinate 2,039, forward strand.
GATATCGGTCTTCTTGGGTGTGATGGTGACCTCAGTGATTTCATTGACAACCCCGCCCCAGCGGTCGTTGATCTCGGCGATGACTTCTTCACGACGCTTTTGAGCGTCCTCGATCTGCTGGTTGAGATCCTTGATCGTCTCCTTGGATTCCTCTACATCCGCTCTTGCCTGTTGTGTCATGCGGCGCTTTGTGAGAGAGGACGACAACCGCGATGCCTTTCGCCTGCCGCCAAAGAGACCGGTGATGTTTTCAATATGAGTTCCTGCTTCTTCCATCTTGCGATTGGAAAGCTCGTCTTCATCTTTGGTGAGTTCGCGTTCCTCGCGAGCGAGCTTATCCTCAAGGGTCTTCAATTGACGATCGATTTGCGCGGTCTTCTTTTCGATTTCCGCGTCACGCGCCTCGCGAGCGGCATCGGCGCAGGCTTTCATAAATTCTGCCGGGCTGACGTCCGGTCCGGCAAAGACCTTCAACGTCTGGTTGGCGCGCGCCTTGACTGCGGAGGTGCGATACACCCAATCGGTGAAGTCCTTTTGCAAAGCGGTCATCAACTTGACGTCGTTCAACGGCGCGTCGATAGAGCTGAAGCGCGTGGATGGGGCTGGCGCGGTTTCGAGGCGGTTTAAGATCTCGGAATTGAGCGGGTGCTCCTCCCAGCGTACCGAGCCGCGCTTCTCCGGCGATTTCACCAGCACGGCGCGCGTGAGATCGGTATCCACGCCGTGCTTACGGTCCAGGACACGTACATCGGCAGATGCCAACAGAGTGGGATAGTAAATCACGCTCTCGATCATCACTTCGGCAGGCATGTTTTGTTGCGCGGCAGAGAACGCTTCAGGCAGGCTGTAATTCTGCGGCAGGAAGTACTCATGGATGAATGCCGGGACAGGAGGCTTGGTGCTCGACGATTGGATTGAGGTCGCTGGCTGTTCAGACGGCTGAGGCGCTTGCACAGGACGTACTGCCCGCATCATGATCGGCGTGGATGTCTCTTCCATATCGGGCGTGACAGGAGGCATCATGGGTTGCGGAGGCAACGACCCACCCGGGTTTGCAAGCAAGTTCAGATCCCGAATCCGATTGCGGGTGATCGGTCCTGCCAGGAAGTTCATGGTCGTTCGCGTCTGGAACAGCTTCGGCTGATTCGCATGGATGTTATGCAGCACAAAGACACGCTTGCCCAGTGAAGAGATTAGCTTATCGAAATCTGTGCGCGAGACTCCACTCGAGGCACCCTCCAACCCATCTAACAGTCTGGCTTTGTCCTGCTCGGTCTGTAGCTTGCCGATAAACCACGTCCCGGCATTGGAGAGCGCCTTGTAATCCAAATCTACCGGATTTTGTGTGGCAAGTAACAGACCCAATCCAAACGCACGAGCGTTCTTGAGCATACGAAGCAGCGGAGCCTTGGAGGGAGGGTTGCGGAGCGGCGGTAGATAACCGGCAATTTCATCCATATACAGCAGCGTGCGCAAGGTCGTGGCTCCGCCCTGGGTACGCATCCAGGTTTCCACGGCGGAGAGAAGAAGCGTGACAAAGAACATTCGCTCTGAGTCCGATAGGTGAGCGAGGTAAAAAATATTATGACGCGGACGGCCATTTTCTGTATACAGCAGGGAACCAATATTCAGCGATTGACCTTCTCGCCAGGTTTCAAAGGCGGGTGCGGCAAGGATATTATTCAAGACCATCGCCAATTCCATGCGGTCTTTGGCAGGGAAAAACGTTTCCACAGGAAACGCGCCGAGTTTCTCGAATGGTGGTGTTTGCGTTTGTAGTACTAGCTCCCCCAGTTCCACATCCTTGCCCTGACTCCACTCGTTCTCGAAAATATTCGAAAGCAAAATATGTTCTCGCGAGCGGAGGGGATCAATATCTGTATAACCAACCAACCCGAGCAGTGCCGTGACCGTGCTGGTAATTTTTTCACGCAGGACTTCGCGGTTCTCGTTCCAGGGTATTTCCGGCGCGGCAAGTGAAGAGAGAACGCTGACAGGCAAGCCCGCGTCCGAACCCGGAGTAAAGATAGTGAAATGCGCTGCATTCTTAAGCGCAAGGACACGTTCCTGCGGAATACCCCACTCCTGCAAGCCTTCACGCCAGGAGCGGGAAGCAGCTTCTGCCACCTGTTCCACCGTCTTACCCGAGCGGCGCGCCAGATCGGCATCGATCCAGGGTTGGAAATCCTGCGGTGCCAGCCCCGGGAAGTGTAATAACAAATTCGTGAGATCACCTTTCGGGTCGATGATGATCGCGGGGATGCCCTGCAAAGCCGCTTCTTCGAGCAAGATCACGCACAAACCCGTCTTGCCGGAACCCGTCATGCCGGTGACGACCGCGTGCGTGGTCAGATCTGCAGGGTCATAATGAATCTGTGTGTCTGTAACTGTTTGCTGGTTGGGATTGTAAGCGCGTCCGAGATAAAATTTTGAGTCGGTCATGTGCATTCTCACTCTTAGGATAAGCCTTCGCAAGGTTTTATAGTTAGAACGAACGTGCTAGCTTAATGTACTCGATTTTGTATCATCTTACAAG
>JAICRQ010000311.1 GCA_025966435.1 Anaerolineales bacterium
CGAGGCATCGTCGAATTCACGCATATGTCTGTGAACGTCCTGGACTTCTGTTTCAAGCTGTGGGCGGGAACAGGGGTCCAGCGTAGATGTTGGTTCGATCGGGACAGAGACCACTTCCGTTTCGGTTGGCTCTACCTCGACCTCGGTCTCTGTAATCTCCGGCGTAGCCGTTGCCGGAGGGTTTCCGCAGCCAGCCAAAATCATGATCAGAACAAGAATTGCAACCGAGCATAAAACACTTTTTTTCATGGTCGATTTCCCTTTACCGCTTATCTAATAAATGAACTAATTTTTGCATAGGTTTGGAGATTGAAATTCGACTATAAAGTTACGCAAATTATGCGGCACTCCGTAATAAAAATGAGGAACGGTTCATCGCCGTTCCTCAATTGTAGCAGAGAATAGTTAGAACTTATCGTCTGCGCTTACGATCCATTCATTGCAAGGTCATTCAGAGAATTTGGCGAATATGAGACGATCTGCATGACGCCAGAGGACAAGTAGACATAAGCATACTTTCCGGTGAATGGACCAATATGGAGACCACTGTATCCTCCATAGGATGCCAGGAAGCTATTCAAACTCATCTGACCAGCAGCGAGGCTCAAGTGTCCGCCAGAGAAATTGAGAGCTCTGGCAAAGAGACCACCACCCTGAGCGCGAGGTGCGACAGCCCCCAGGTCATTGGGTTGGTACACGGGAGGGGTGGTAGGCGGTGTCGGAGGAGTGGGCGTAGTAAAGACACAAGTTCCCGGATCCTGGAAGATATTGCCTGCAGTGTTATTCGCGAACACTGGGGCCGCGGCCTGATCGAGCGCCGTGTTGATCAGGCTCAACCCGTATTGACCGTTATTCGAATAGGTGCCGCCGACCAAGATCGCCGTACCGCAATTGGTTTGTACTTCGACACCGTTCGTTCCATTCCCGTCAGCTGTGATGGCTTCCAACAACACATCACCACCTGCCTGGATATCTGCACCAAAGGTCTGATTGTTGTTGAGCGTCACGTTTTGCAGGAGAACGTTTCCACCGCTGATAATCTCCAAACCTCGTCCGGTCCCATCTCCGGAGGTGTGGTTACTGAAGGTGCTACCGGATACTACAACAACCCCGCCCGCGTCCAAATGGGCACCAAACAAGGTGTTATCTGAGGCGGTGACACCTTCGAGGAAAATGCTGCCATCTGTGACGACATTCAAGCCATACCCGTGGAAGGTTGGGTTTCCGCCACTATCCAGGGTGATGCCGTTGTTGCTGGAGAAAGTACTGTTGCTGATGGATACATCGCCAACAGCCTCGATCGTCGCGCCGATCAGACGATTATCATCAGCATGCGAGTTGAAAATGGAAACATTTCCACCACTAAAGACGAGCAGGCCTGTATCGTCAATGAAGCCTATGTCCTCTGTCGTGTTTGCGTTGAAGTTGCTGTTCGCAATGGTGACGTCTCCTGCTGCAGTGAGCATCGCGCCCCACAAGAAGTTGTCATTAGCAGTCACACCATCAAGATTGATCGCGGAGTCAGATACAACCGTTAAGCCATATCCAAGGAAATCCGAACCGACGATGGCTTTCGTCCCGGAGAAGCCACTGTTGGCAATGTTAACTTGTCCGCCAGCATCGATGTGAGCGCCAACCTGACGATTTTCATCCGCAATAACGTTAAGGAGGGAAACCGCGCCATCTGTGATGATATCGAGCCCCACGATCTGCCGGCGAGCAGTGGCAGGATTGTTGAAGCTGCTGTTCGCGACGGAAACATTTCGGACTGCTCTTATGATAGCTCCGGCGGTCTTGTTCCGCTCGAATTTTGAATTGTTGATATTTACATCGTTACCAGCGTTAAGTTCAGCGCCGGCTCCATTGGTGGAGTTCGTCACTATAACGTTCGATATATTAATATTATTTTGAGCGTTTAGATTAATACCGGTATTTACCGGATCTGTAATGGTGATGTTGCTCAGGGTCAGCGAGCCACCCCATGGATTTGTGCTGGTGCCAATGATGATGGACACATTGTTGAATGTGCTGGTGCTTGTGGTTGTTCCGTTGGAGGTGTTCCAGCCACCAGTGATGGTCAGGTCAGCATTGCTGATATTGCTCAGATTATAGTTGTTGAAGTCGATCGTGGATTCGCCGCCCTGGTAGGCACCCTGCTCCACGTAGATAGTGCCTGCTCCTGAGTAGCTTGCGTTGCCCGCAAGGAACGTCAGCAGTGCCGTGAAGCTATTAAATGATTGCGTACAACCGTTTGCACCAGGCGTGGGCGCTTGCCCAGACGGGCACCAGATCGGGTCGCTCGTGGCGATTGCATCGGCGGCTGCCTGCGTTGCCAGGGGCTGTAGCTCACCTTCCGCGTTCACAACGGCGACGGTTGTATTTTCAGGGACTGTATCTAGGATGGGCGTTTCGGCAGCGGGAGCCGTTTCGGTAGGAGCGGTTTCCTCCGTGGGGGGAGCCTCTTCCACGGCTGGAACTGGAGTTGCCTCACCCTCAGCAGGTGGCGCGACTTCCTCGGTCGGGACCGGGGTCGCTTCACCTTCCACAGGAGGCGTTACTTCCTCAGTCGGTTCGGGAGTCGCTTCGCCTTCAAAGAGCTCAGAGAGTTCAACAGTATCCGTGGTACCAGGGCCGGTTTTTTCGCCATCCTTGGTTTCTTCGGTTTCTGTATCTGACCCTTCTGCATCGGCTACATCTTTAGTATCTCCAGAGCTTGTTACCGCTGGCGGTGAATCCGGAGGGGTGTCTCCATCTGCGTAGACAGTTGTCGTTCCCACTGCACTGAAAACCAAAACTGCGATGATTGTCAATGAAAGAAGAAATGCACGTGCCTTATCGAACATAGATCCTCCTCATGAGAAAAAACGTACAAATAAAGCTGCTAGTTCACTAAATTATACAGTTTTGAAAGGTCCAAGTCAACGAGCAAAAGGTTACAGGTAAACTCCGGTGCTTCTGGGAAAGAATGTGATGAATTAAGAAGCAGGGGACTGGATGTATCTCAGATTGTGACGGTCTGCCGGGACTCTGCCCCATTCCTGCAGACCTCGAAGATAAGACGAGACCGGGCTAACTTAGCCCGGTCTCGTAATTCGATTTTGTTATTTGGTCAACATGATAACGCTTGGATCGATCGGTTGATATTGGTCATCAGGATTATAGTTGATCACCAGGTTTCCATTTCCATTAAGCAATACGGTGTCACCGATGATCTGGCTGTTGAGGCCCTCTGCCGAACTGTTGCCATTAACCGTGATCTTCGATCCAACCGCCAGGATCGTACCCGTCATCTCGCAGCTTGAATTACCGTTGATCGTGATTGCCTCGTGATTGGAAGGTGGCATGTAGAACAGGAGACCTTCATAATCTCCGCCGGTCGGTGCATAAATCCTGTAGTCTGCATTAGCAGTCCAGTTTACATCTCCGGTGGCGAGGAAAAAGGTCACATTGTTGCAGAAGACATGGCTGGTCGCGCCCATACTGACTCCATCGCCGTTACCCTTGACGAGTACCTGCATGTCATTGCAGGTCAGTGAACCGCTGTTGATCTTGAACTCACCGTCTGTGAACAGGAACCGGACGTGATCGGCAATGACGTTCTCTCCAGTAATCGTCAGACCGCTGCTAAAGCAGTGCGTGCCCGGGCTAAAGATAACTTGAGCGCCAAGGGGGAACGTGAGGTTACCATGGTTGCCGGGGGAGACTGTAACGCGTCGTTGGGCATCTGGCGGAGATACGGAGCCAGGCGTTGAGCACGAAAAGTTCGGCATGCTGACTGTAGGCGGATAATCGATATGGCTCACTCCCTCATTGACTGGAGGGAGGGACCCCTGTGGGTTGCCACCTTCGCAGAATTCGCCAACCGTCTGGATCGAGGTGTCCACTTGAATTGTTTGGTTACCACCTAAACTCATCGAACCATTGGTGGAACCAGGAGTACATTCCGCATCAGAATTGCTGAAGACACCGCTGTTGATAATATCTAAGGTGAAGTTTCCCGTGGTCAAAACTGCATCGGGTTCGTGAAGTGACATAGCTGCCAGCGCGTATCCATTGGCCAGAGGCTTCGGCTCCACCGGACCGGCATAGGCAATCGCCGTCACGATGTTCGTGAATTCATTGCGTCCGACAATCCGTGCAAAGGTAGCTGGGAGGATAGATGTGATCTTGACCTGGATGTAGTTAGCTTGACTTGCTAGTTCCAATTCCTCTTGAGTTGGAGGAGGGTTTAAGTTTGGATCGATTGTCGGTATACCCTGGCAGGGGGGATTAAGGCCGGAAACATTACAAAAATTGACTTGCACATTATTGGTAGCTGGATCAAAAACATAGCCATTGTCCTCTGCGCGGTCCCTGGCTGCCTGTATATAGTCTTCATGCCTGATCTCTGCCAGTGCCGCAGAAAGCGCTGCGGTATCTGCCGCATTCTGAGCGTTGCGTCGATCAGAGAAAACGCGGCTTCCGTCGATCGCCAGCGCGCTAAAGCCAAATAAACCGACTGCGGCAAGCGCAATAATAACCAGTGCCTGGCCCCGTTCCTGTGCTTTTGGTCTCATGTTACACTCCTTACCTTACTAGAAAAATAGTTGACAATCAGCTCTATTTTATTCATCTTACATTAATATAGCGTTACAATTTTACTAC
>JAICRQ010000373.1 GCA_025966435.1 Anaerolineales bacterium
TTCCCGCCATGTTCCGTGCGATGCCGATTCGCGCGCCTTTGAGTCCGTCGCGGTCAAGGAATTTTGTGTAATTGGAGAAACCCCGCTTCCGACTCGCACTGGTGGCTTTATCCCGCCCATCGATTCCAGCCATAGCTCCCAATAGGATCGCCGCATCCGCGACAGTGCGCGCCATGGGTCCAGCTGTATCCTGGCTGTGTGCAATGGGAATGATTCCGGCGCGGCTCAGCAGTCCAAGCGTCGGCTTGATACCGACGATGCCGTTGGTCTGCGCGGGGCAGATGATCGAGCCGTCCGTTTCGGTGCCCACGGCGGCCGCGCATAGGTTTGCCGCGACGGCAGCGCCAGAACCGGAAGAGGAGCCGCACGCCGTGCGATCGAGGGCGTATGGATTGCGAGTTAGCCCCCCGCGAGATGACCAGCCGCTGACCGAACGTTTGCCGCGAAAGTTTGCCCACTCGCTCAAGTTGGTCTTGCCCAGAATGAGAGCGCCTGCCTTGCGCAGCTGCTTTACGATGAAGGCATCCTTCGCTGCAGTGTGCCCTTCCAGGGCAAGCGACCCGGCGGTGGTTTGCATCCGGCCGACGGTATCAATGTTGTCCTTGAGCAAAACCGGTATCCCATGCAGCGCGCCGCGAATTTTGCCCGCCATGCGTTCGGCATCGAGAGTATCGGCGATCTCCAGCGCATCCGGGTTCAGCTCGATGACCGAATTAATATAAGGACCCTCTTTGTCGATCTCCGAAATGCGCTCCGTATACAACTCGGCGAGCCGACGCGCTGTCAACTCGCCCGATTCCATCCCCTCCTGAAGGTCAGAGATCGTCCACTCCGGCAGGATCATCCCACTTACTCCTTCGAGAACAGCAATGCGATCAATGTGGTCATCGCCCGCCGCCCGTAATGTAACGTTCCAGCTCAGAGAGCATCATCTGCTGCACTTCTATCACTTCCTTCAGCACGTCACGCACGGAAAGTAACCCCATCAATTCTTTGCCATCGTATACAGGTAAATGACGAATATTTCGATCGATCATGAGCGTCATACATTCCTCCAGCGGCTGGCTGCAATCTACCGTGACCACATCACTTGTCATGATCTCACTCACCTTTGTATCTCTGGCATTCCTCTCCATCAATTCCACTTTGCGGCTGCAATCGCGCTCAGACAGAATTCCTACTCTGTCTTCCCCAGACATTACCAGCAGCGCCCCAATGTTATGCTTCGCCATCATCTCCAAGGCGTCCAACACATTTGCCTCGGGAGCAATCGTGAAAACCTCGGACCCCTTCTTACGGATCATATCTCGTACGGTTGCCATGGCTGCTCTCCTTATACTAGAAAGTGAGCAAAGTATAGACTCATTTCCGTTCCCTGACAAGCAGATTGCGAAAACTTCGCTTTCTGTGCCCTTCCATAAAGCCACTTCTTGCCTACACGCAAATTAATAGATGTTTGTCGGACGCGCCCATGTCTGAACCTGAATCATAAAAGCCCATGGCGCGCCATGGGCTTTTCTCATTATCGGCATTCGCAATTATTCGTATTTCAACGCGATCACGGGAATCATCGTTGCAGCTCGCAAGGCGGGATATAAGCCAGAGATCATCCCGATGATGGTGGAAAAGATCAAGGCAAAAAGCGGCAGCCAGAATGGTGTGTAGACTGCAATGCTAGGCGGCATCCCACCCTGTTCACCTGCCTGGTTAGCGAGATAGACAAGAGCAATCACGTTGATGCCCTGCCCCGCCAGCCATCCAATGAGCACGCCGCCCAGTCCCCCGAGGAACCCGATACCAGCCGCTTCCCCCAAGAAGATCGCCAGCACATCCCGGTTGGTCGCGCCGACGGCTTTCATCAAGCCGATCTCGCGTGTCCGTTCTAGGATGGACATCGCCATCGTATTGGCAATGCCGATTGCCGCGACCAGCAGCGCGATCGCGCCAACGCCGCCAAAAATAAATTGCAGGATCACATAAAAGTTATTGATACCTTCCACGAAGGACTGCGGTGTGAAGGCTTGGAATCCCATATTTGTGATTTGCTCGGAGATATCCAATACCTGTTCCACGTCCTGCACCTTCACGACCACCTGACCGTAACCGTCTTTGTTGTAATTGATGCGCTGTCCCAGCGCCCATTCGTTGAGCGCCTTAACTTGCTCAAGCGGAAGATACATCGTCCAGTCGGATTCGCCGCGTGTTTCCTGGAGAACGCCGCTCACGCGCATACTCAGCGTCTTGCGGATCTCGTTCCCCTGATCATCATACTTGAGGGCGATGAGCTGGATCTGCTGTCCATATAACTGAGGCGGCGGAGGGGGTTCCTGCCCCGGGCGGATGCGCGGATCGTAAAAGTTGCTCGGCACCATCGCGCCGATCACCACGCTATTGCGACCCAGTTCAGTGCTGCCCTCGGTTGCCTCCAGCCCCAACTCCGCAAGATCTGCTGTATCGACGCCGATCACGCCAACGCCGCCTTCCAGCTTTTGATACTTAACAATAAGACCCGCCATCAAATAGTCACGCGGAATCACGGACGCGACCCCCGGAATCGCGCGTAGTTCTTCGAGTGCAAAATTTGTAAGCAAGCGCGTGGGTTGAGGTTGACCTCCCGGACCACCTCCTCCTCCGTCAATCCGCACAGCCGGCAGTGGGCCACCCTCCATATCGAAGGCTGGCATCACCTGAATCTGCGTCAGATCGCCGATGCCAAACAATTGCTCGTTTGCATTTCGCTGCAAACCGATCGCGAGGGAAACAAGGATCACCACCGCCGCCGTGCCGATGACCACACCAATCGCAGTCAGCCCGACGCGCGCTTTCCGGCGGCTCAGGTTTCCGAGAATCAGTCGCACGAGATCAAGAATTTTCATCGATACAAACTATCCTTTGCCGGTCCCCGGGCGAGGGCCGGGCAGCGGTTCTTCAATGCCCGGAAGCGGCTCAGGCATAATACCGGGGTCACCGGATGGCGGTGCGCTGTCCAGCCCAAATAAGCCAAGGATGAAACGCCAGGCTTTTTGTAAAGCGGTTTCTTCCGTGGGGATGGGGAAGCCCTCCCCGCCCGGAACTCCTGTTCCCGGTTCTATGATCGGCTCTTCAAACTCCATCACTTCAACCTCCAGTGTGCGCGTGACCGTGCGCGGCTGGTTGAAATCATCGGTGTAGTCAATGGTGATATCCAGGGTCATGGGACCGGGCTGTTCGGGGATCGCCACAGCATCGAGCGTAAAGTAGCCTCCCGCGTCCAGCGACCCGACCAGGCTGGTTCCGTTTTCGACGAATCCGCTTGATGATTCGATTCTCATGGTTCCCAACACAGCCGTTCGCCTCCCCAGATTAACCACCTGAATTGGCAGCGCGCTGGGCTGACCGACAAAGAACGGGTCTGGCGGGCGATAGAAGCTGATATCCAGCGAGGGCAGGCTATACACCAGCAGGGTAATCACCTGCTCATCGTTGACCACTTCACCCTCATCGTTCAAATACGAGAATGTCACCTTCATCGGGTAAGCGCCGGGGTTGGTGGACACATTTACGATCAGATCCTGCTTAGCTTGCACAGCACCTCGCTCGGGTAAATCTCCCAGCGTCTGGACGTTCGAGGCGCCGACAGGGGCGAAGTTTGTAAACTCCCCGCCACCACCGGAAACGCCCCCTGGAGCCTGCGGCGTGCCATCTGTCGAGCCGCCCGAGGAGGAGCCGCCGCCCACAATCATCGTTACGCGCTGTGCGCCGACGTTGCCCGTGTTTTCGACCGTCATGGTCAACGTGAATTGTTCACCCGGTTGGAGAGGATCTACACTGGTGGAGTAACTGGTGATGACAAGCTGTGAGCTTTTCACACCCGTCGGCGTGGATGTGGCGACAGCAACCCCACCGCTGCCGGAGACGCGAATGTTCAAGGTAAACGTTTCGCTGTACGAGGTCCCATTGACATCGTTGTACGCCAAATTCATCGTAACACTCACAACACCAGATACCCAGTTCGCCACCGTCATGGGCTGTTCGATATCTTTGGAATTCCCGGCTACCAGGTCTCCGACAATATAGACGCCGCCATTTTTGAGCGGCACAAAATCGGTGGAGACAAAGGTTGCCTGGACGTTAAA
>JAICRQ010000087.1 GCA_025966435.1 Anaerolineales bacterium
ATTGTCCAGATCGTGGAAGGGAGCATAGGAGACGTCACCCAGATAGTTTCCGCCTGGAAAGCTGCCGTTCTGCGCCAGCTGAATCAGCTCGAACACACCGGGCGTGATCAGCTTCATGGCGCTGGAAAGCATTCGAGGAGCCGCTTCCGGAAGCGTGAGATATTGATCAGTGTCGACGCCGATCGTGTAAAGACCTGCCTCTGCCGCGGCAATGAGGGCGCCATTTCCGGTAATACCGCCGCAGCCGAACACCACATCCACGCCCTCCTTTGCCATGGCATCGGCGCTTGCCGCGCCCCATTCGGGATCGACAAACGTGGTATCGAAGCTTACATCATTGTGATACAGCACCAGGACATCCGTGCTAATGCCCGTCAGTTCGTCTGCATACGCGGCGCCCGCCCGAAACCCCTCGCCCAGGCGCCAGACCGGAGGGATATCGTCGCTGGCGCACACCGCGCCGACCATGTGTGTTTCACTCATCATGGCAGCCAGCGCGCCGACCAGAAAACCGGCATAATCTTCCGGGAACACAAGTCCCGCAACATTCTCCACGGGTCCTTCGAACTGGTCCTGATCCACCCCGATGAACTTGATATCAGGATACATCTCCGCTGCCGCCCGGGTCGCATCCTGGAGGTTAAAGCCAACCGTCACGATCACATCATAGTTTTCATTAGCAAACGTCGCGATATTCTTGGAATAATCCCGGGCATCCGATGTTTCGATATACTGGACGAGCGCGCCCAATTCCTCCTGCGCCTGCTGAACCCCTCTCCAGGCGGACTGATTGAAGCCTCGATCGTTGATCTTGCCGATATCTGTCACCAGACCTACACAAAATATCTCCTGGCTTGCACAATCGGGTCTTGCCGGCGCGCAGGCAGGGAGAAATATGCCAGTCAGGAAAAAAGCTGCTATCAGACCGTAGAGCTTCTTCATGCCTTTTTACTCCGGTGCGTGGAACAGACCATAATCGGTGAATAACTCCTTAAAAGAGTATACATTTTCTTGAATCATTCAGCAAGCTAACCAGTCAAAACCATTGCCTCGCCGCGCCGGACGCCAAGCATGAGTACCAGCGCGGCCAACATAAAGAATGGCGCAATGAGCATGATCACGTTGTAGTTGTTTCCTGTCAACTGGATTGCCCAGCCATTTACATTCGGTCCAACGATCGCCGAGAAGGTGGAGAACAAATAATATAGACCGGTGAAAGTTCCAAGCCTTGCAGCGGTGGTTAACTCCACAACCATAGGAAGTGAGTTTATGTTTACAAAAGCCCAGCCGATCCCACCGAAGAGCAACATCACACCCGCCAGGGTCAACATGCGCGGTCCGTTTTCAACCAGTGGAATGCCAACAAGCGGTAAAGGGGAAATTGGTGTAAGCAATGTTCCTGCCGGCAGGAGGTAGAACAACGCCAGGATCACGGAAACGACGATCAAACCGAACGAGATTGCCACACGGCGGCCGATGCGCGCGGCAACCAGCCCGGATGGAATCGCAAATAAGACAAAGAACAACGGAAAGATAGAAAGCAATGTCGCGCCGTCACCGGCGTCGATGCCGAGGTGTTCCTGGGCGTAGAGGGTGAAGAATGTCTCGACGGCGGAATAGCCAAGAAACCAGAAGAAGATGGCGAGCAGGAGGCGTGTGCCGCTCTTCTCTTCATCGCGCAAAACTTCGCGCAGGCTTTCGATCATGTTCGGCTGCTCTTCCCCCTTTTCCAGGCTGTCTTTCGGTTCCCTAATAAAGGCGAAAACGACCAGCGCTGCCAGAATGGACAGGGCGGAGCCCAGCCAAAAAGGAAATGCCGGGCTGAGCTCATAGAGCATTCCGCCCGTCTGAAGGGCGATGATGGTCCCAATGCCGCCCATGAAGTTGATGATACCGTTCGCCTGGGAACGCTTTTCGGAGGGCGTGATATCCGGCATCAACGCCACGACAGGCGTCCGCCACAGAGCGGCGCTCAGCAACAAGGTTGTCGTGCAGGCGACGAACAAGGGCAGCACGGAGGCAAGCGGAATCAACCCGAACGCCAGCGCGCTAATCGGCGCGCCGACCAGAAGAAACGGCAGGCGCCGTCCAATCGGTGTGCGCAGCCGATCGGACCAGGCACCCACAGGCGGCTGGATCAGCAGGGCAGCAATGTTATCAAGCGTCATGAAGAAGCCGATAAATGCCGCGGACAGCCCAAATTTATTCGCAAGAAAGATCGGGACAAAAGCGTTATAGACCCCCCAGATCACGCTGACGCCGAAGAATCCAAAGCCAAGCAGAAAGATCTTGCCATAGCTGAACTTCATGTTGCCTCCATGTGAGCGGTCAAAGGTGGAAGGTAGAACGTTGAAGGTTACTCTTCTTGAGCTTTAGACTTTAAACCTTCAACAAATTTCTTGTCTTTTTCACTCAACTCCGCTTTTTCGAGCATATCCGGACGCTTTTTGAATGTCCGTTGAAGCGCCTGTTCCCTGCGCCAGGCTTCAATTTTTGCATGGTCCCCCGAAAGCAGCACCTCTGGCACCTTCCAGCCGCGGAACTCAGGCGGGCGCGTGTAATGTGGATATTCCAACAGCCCCATGGAATGGGAGTCATCCTCCGCGCCGGTAGGGTCGCCGAGCACACCGGGGAGGAGCCGCGAAACGGCATCGATGACGAGTAACGCGGGGAGCTCGCCACCCGTGAGGACATAATCGCCGACTGAAATCTCATCAGTGACGAGGTGCTCGCGGATACGTTCGTCCACGCCCTCATAGCGACCGCACAGCAGAGCGACCCGTTTGTAGCGGGAGAACTCCTCCGCGACGCGCTGCGTGAAGACACGTCCCTGAGGCGTAAGCAGGATAATCGGGTAAGGTGTCGGCTGCGCGTGAATTGACGAGATTCCCAGAACCGACTCAACCGCTTCGAAAACCGGTTCCGGCTTCATCACCATCCCGCCTCCGCCCCCATAGGGGGTATCGTCGGTCGTGTGATGCCTGTCTTTCGTATAGTCTCTAATGTTGTGAACGCGCACCTCGATTAACCCGCGCTGGCGGGCGCGCTGAAGAATACTGGATTCAAGATAAGGGGGAAATACTTCAGGCAGGAGGGTAAACACCTCAAACTGCATGGCTAAATTCTAGCATAATAAGATATACCCTACGGGCATTATAAGAGATCTATAAGAAGTGGCTTGCATCTCCCCGTTGCCGATGATAATATAAAAACCATGTATCTACCTCGCAGCAGCCGTTGGAGTATGACACGCCGCCGCAAGCGCCCGAATTTATTCAGTTGGGCAGTTTTCGGTCTGGTGGTGCTCTTTGGCTATTACTTAAACCAGGTCTATTTACCTGCACAACCAAACCCGTTTGAAGCGACACCTACGGCGACGCGATCCCCCGAATCTCTCGCGACCGAAGCCGAAAATCTCTTTAGGGACGGGAAATTACTTCAGTCCATCGAGGCATATAAGGAAGCGATCAAAGCCGATCCTCAGAATCCCGCGTTGTATATTGCCATTGCTCGCATTCAGGTGTGGGCAGGCCAGTACGAAGACGCGCAGGCAAATGCCGAGAATGCATTGTTACTCAACCCAAACAGTTCCATGGCGCACGCCGTGAAGGCATGGGCACTGGATTTCCAAGGCAACAACACGGACGCTATTACTTCTATTGATGCAGCCATCGAGCTCGATCCGAAAAACGCGATTGCCCACGCGTATCGCGTCGAGATTCTCATCGACTCAGGGTCTTTTGACAATGTTACAACAGCAGCAGATGTATCAAGGAATGCTCTGGCGTTGGACCCAAATGCGCTCGAAACGCGTCGGGCGCGGGCGTATTTGCTTGAAGCAACTTCTAATTATGAAGAAGCGATCCAGTTTTACAGGTCAGCTATCGAAGTCAACCCGAACATTCCTATTCTTCATATGGAGCTGGGACGGAACCTACGCTTCCTTGAAGTCTATGATGAAGCGATTAAAGAATTCACTCTTGCCAATACCTTGAATCCGCCGGACCCGGAACCCGACCTGTTGATCTCCCGTACGTACGCGACGATTGGTGATTATGCAAAAGCAATCCAGTATGCCGAGCAGGCTGTGAAGGACCGCACCACCGACCCTCACCTGCGCGGGAATTATGGCGTCATGTTATTTCGTAATTTTCTCTACCAGCCCGCGCTGGAACAACTGGAGCGTGCTGTGAAGGGGGGCTCCTCAGAGGAAGGTTTACCGATCACCGGCTTGTCCCTCAGTGCTGGCGGACGCGTCGTGGAGTATTATTACACCTATGGGTTGGTGCTGGCGCGCACCAACCAGTGCGGGGAGGCCTTAAAGATCTCGCAGCAGATCAAGACTGCTGTTCCCACCGACGAAAACGCAGTCTTTGCCGCGGATGAAATGGTTCGTATCTGCGAGGAGAATCTGGCGAACCCGCCTGAGGCTACAGATGTTCCGACCGAGGAAGAGGCAACGGCTGAACCTGAGACCGAAACGCCCGCTCCTGAAGCGACGGAAACAACGGAAGCGACTGCTACACCATGAATATCAATTCTCGCCGGCCTCTTTTCCACCGCAGGCCGCAATCCAATATTTATCGGATGTTCCTGTGGGTGGTCATGCTTCTGGGAGGGGTGTGGATGCTCCAGCAGATGGATCGAGGCGAGATCCAGCCTCTGTTCCAGGCAACACCGATCCCCACGCGCGCCCCGGCCTCCTATCTGGAGGAGGGAGACGCGCAGTTTACAGCCGGTAACCTGACAGCTTCGATTCTGGCATATCAGGAAGCACTGCGCCTCAACCCAAATGACGCTCAAACCTGGGCAAAGCTTGCCCGGATTCAAACCTATTCTTCGGCGTTCCTCATCACCAACGACGAGAAAAAAGCGCGCCTGCGTGAGGCGCTCGAATCAGCGACGAAAGCCGTGGGGCTTGCCCCGGAAGACAGCACCGTGCGCGCCATCCGCGCCTTTACCCTGGACTGGAACGCGAACGGAAGCTTTCATACGGCGGAAGAAGTGCAGGATTTTCTGATTGAAGCAGAGAGCGAGGCGCTGATTGCGCAGCAATTGGACAATACCAACCCTCTGGCGCTGGCTTATTTTGCTGAGATCCTTGTCGACCAGCAAAAGTGGAATCAGGCTGAGCTGATCATCCAGCAGGTGCTGGAAATTCCAGAAGCGACGCAGTGGATGGATGTGTACAGAATCAATGGGTATGTGCTCGAAACGCTGGGGCAATACAACCTGGCGATCTCGGAATATGAGAAAGCGATTGCGATCGAGCCAAACTTTACATTCCTGTATTCTCGTATCGGCGCGAATTATCGACGTCTGGCTTTTGATGTAGCTGTTACGCAAGGGGAAGAAGCCGCGCGTCCCGTGTACGAACGGTCCCTGGAGTATTTCGATAGAGTGGTGCGCATCAACGAACAGATCAACGTTAAAGATCCCGGCCCGCATCTTTCAATTGCGCGCACCTACTCTCAGTTAGGTGAATTCTTTATTGCGGCGCGCAACGTGCAGACTGCGCTGGAATATGAACCGACCAATGCCGATATCTACGGACAGTTGGGTGTTATTTACTTCCGGTCGCGCAATTACGAAGGTTCGATCTTTTCATTAGAGTGTGCCATCTACGGATGCTCTGGCGAAAATTCGTGTATCGGACGCGGGCTGGAACGTTGTTTTCCGGATCTGGGTGAGAACCCTGTCACTGTACAGGGCTTGCCGATTTCTCCGAACACCATTGTCTATTACTATATTTACGGCTCAGTGCAGGCGGCGCTCAGTCGTGAACGTGATAATAACTGTCCGCAAGCGCGGAAGGCATTCGGAGAAGTAATGGCTGAGCTCGAAGCCAACCCCGAAGATTACGCGGACGGCAGGGAAACCATTATCAGCATTGTGGAGGCAGGAGAGGAGATCTGTGATTCGTTAGAGTCGGGAATCCCATTGCCTGATAATACAGTCCCAACCCAAGTGGGGACGGAGGTGGGTGAGGAAATGGCGGAAGATACACCAACACCCTAAAACTCCATCAGAGCTTTATAAGAATTTTAACAATCCTCTTGACTTGGATTTATGAATTCGGTATCATATGATTAGCACTCGGCAAGGTTGAGTGCTAATTCCTTGTAACATGCAGAATCTGCAAAAAATCCAATTAGGAGGCCATAAGATGGCAGGCAAACTGAAGCTAAAGCCCCTTGGCGGACGCGTGATCGTGGAACCGATCGAGCAGGAGGAAATGACTGCTGGAGGAATTATCCTCCCCGAAACCGCGAAAGAAAAACCGCAGGAAGGCAAGATCCTGGCGGCGGGTCCTGGCGACCGTGACGAAGACGGTGAACGTATCCCCATGGAAGTCCAGGTTGGGGATAAGGTGCTGTATGCAAAGTATTCCGGCACCGAGGTGAAAATGGATGGCAAGAAACTGCTCATCCTTCGCGAAAGCGACATTCTAGCCGTGATTGATGGCTAATTCTGGAGGAATAAAAAATGGCTGCTAAACAACTTGTCTTTTCAGAAGACGCCCGCCGCAAGCTCAGGAGCGGTATGAATACCGTCGCAAACGCAGTGGGTGCAACTCTCGGTCCGAAAGGCCGCAATGTGGCTGTGGACCGCAAGTTCGGTTCCCCGACTATTACGCATGACGGCGTTTCCGTGGCGAAGGAAATCGAGCTCGAAGATCCGTTTGAGAACATGGGCGCGCAGTTGCTCAAGGAAGCTGCTTCCAAGACCAACGACATCGCCGGTGACGGCACCACCACTTCCACGGTGCTGGCGCACGCGATCGTGAATGAAGGCTTGCGAGCGCTGGAAGCCGGTTATAACCCGATGCTGCTCAAGCACGGTATTTTGCAGGCGACCGAAACGGTAGTTGAAGAGCTGCGCAAGATGTCTGTAAAGATCGATTCACGGGAAGAGATTGCTTCCGTAGCAACCAACTCGGCCGCCGATGAAGAGATCGGCAACTTGATCGCCGACGTCATGGACAAGGTCGGCAAAGATGGTGTGATCACCGTCGAAGAGTCCAAATCCATGCAGTTTGAGCAGGAATATGTGGAAGGTATGCAGTTCGACCGCGGTTACCTCTCCGCCTATTTCATCACCAATGCGGACCAGATGTCCGCTGTCATCAACGAGCCGTATATCCTGATCAACGAGAAGAAGATCTCAGCGGCGCAGGATATCGTCCCCATCCTCGAAAAACTCGTCCAGATCGGCAAGCGCGAGCTGGTCATCATCGCCGAAGATATCGATGGGGAAGCGCTCGCGACCCTGGTCCTGAACAAGCTGCGCGGCATGCTGAACGTGCTGGCTGTCAAAGCGCCTGGCTTCGGCGATCGCCGCAAAGCGATGCTGCAAGATATCGCGATCCTGACCGGCGGCACCGTCATCTCCGAAGAGACCGGCCGCAAGCTCGAGACTGTCACCCTGCAGGACCTCGGCCGCGCCGAGAAGGTCGTCTCTGACAAGGAGAACACCACGCTCGTCGGCGGTAAGGGCACTAAGGCTGCCATCGAAGGCCGCATCAAGGAAATTCGCGCCGAGATCGACAAGAGCACCAGCGACTACGACAAGGAAAAACTGCAGGAGCGCCTTGCCAAGCTGAGCGGTGGCGTTGCCATCATCCGTGTGGGTGCGGCGACAGAGACCGAAATGAAAGAGAAGAAACATCGCGTGGAAGATGCTCTCTCCGCCGCCCGCGCGGCTGTGGAGGAAGGTATCGTCCCCGGTGGTGAGATCTCCCTGATCAATGCTGCAGCCAAGCTCGATAAACTGCTGAAGAACCTCGATGGTGAAGATAACGAAGAAACTCGCGTCGGCATCAACATCATCAAAAAGGCGCTGGAAGCTCCGATCCGCAAACTGGCGTCAAACGCCGGGCAGGACGGCTCGGTGATCATCGACACGGTCCGCCGCACGGCTGTCGAGAAGAAGAACAAGAATATTGGTTATAACGTTCTGACAGGCCAGTATACGGACATGATTCAAGCCGGTGTCATCGACCCGGTCAAGGTGGTGCGCGGCGCTCTCGAAAACGCCTCGTCCATCGCCTCCATGATCCTGACCACGGACGTCCTGATCACGGACATGCCGGAGAAGGAAAAAGCCCCTGCGATGCCTCCGGGCGGCATGGGCGGAATGGATTACTAAGATTTCGCAGTTCGGGGCGGGTCTCAGACCTGCCCCGAGCTTTTTAATTTACGAAATGCTGCAATAGGCTTGAACGATATTTATCGTTCAAGGCGGGAAGCAGTATAATCGATGCGATGTTTTCCGCAGGACTGCTTCGCTTGTTTCACCACAGACTCATTAAAATATTTCTAACTTCCATCTTCGCACTCGGGCTCTCCGCGTGCGCTTCGTTTTTACCTCCTGAGCCGACCGTTACCCCGACGGCAACGTCCACTCCTCAACCTCCCACGGCGACCCCCGAGCCCATGGCGTTGACGGTAAACGGAGAAGGAATCACGGTAGTCGAGTTCAACGCAGAGGTCCAGCGCTATCTGACGTCGCAGGAAGGTTTGGGGAAGACGGTTTCGCCCGAAGAAGCATCCGAAACTGTCAAAGAAGACCTGACCGCCCAATTGCTTCTCGCGCAGGGCGCACGTATGGAGGGATTCACCCTCGACGAGGCGGGTTTGCAGGCGCGCATGGAGTCTCTGGCTGCGCAGGTTGGCGGGGCGGAAAGCCTATCGAGATGGCAATCAGAGCATGGGTACAGCGAACTGGCATTCCGGTCCGCGCTGAAACGGGCCGCCGAATCTGCCTGGATGCGTGACAAAATCCTTGCGGGAGTCCCCAGTACCGTAGAGCAGGTACACGTCCAGCAAATTCTGCTCTATAATCAAGACACGGCTCAGCGCTTCCTCACGCAGTTGAATGGCGGAGCCGATTTTGATGAACTCGCCTTACAGGCAGACCCGATTACACGCGGCGACCTGGGATGGGTGCCGCGAGGCTATCTGCTCGAGCCGAAGATTGAAGAAGCTGCGTTCAACCTGACGATCGGTGAGTACAGCGACGTGATCGCAACGGACGTGGGATTTCATATTCTGAGAATCCTGGCACGTGACCCCGAGCGTCCGCTTTCCCCGGATGCCTATCTTTCCCTGCAGGAACTGGCATTGCAGACATGGATCAATGCGCAGCGCCAGCAGGCAGAGATTGTCTTTATTGCCGAATAATATACGGAGAGTAGTAAGCAGCCATCACAACAGCCCGAATGGAGTAACACGGATGAACGATGATTTTGACTTTGATGGAACACAATCCAGACGTACATCAGCCCCCATGCAGATCTGGGACATGCTGTCGATTCTGGTTTTGCTTCTGACGGTTTGCCTGGTGGGATATTTCGCATTGATCTTTATTAATCCGGCTTCTTCTCTGAATCTCCTGCCGCCGGGGCAGGGACCGTTTTCGAATGCCCTTCCCACCTTCACGGTGACTCCCATTCAATTGCAATCCACATGGACACCCAGCCCCACCCTGGAATTGACTCCGACCGATACGCCGCGTCCCACACTTACGCCGCTGCCTACAAATACCTCATTCTCGCTCGTGCCGCCCACTAAGACGCCGCAACCCACCCGCACGCCGAGAGCACCATTCGGCGGATCTTTCACACAGGTGGAGAGCACAATTATTCACCCGGAACTTGCCTGCAACTGGGCAGGCATCGGCGGGACGGTAGTGGATGCCAATAACAGCCCTGTCATCGGGACGGTGGTGGTGCTGCGCGGCACATTAAATGGAAGCACGATCGAGCAGCAGAC
>JAICRQ010000454.1 GCA_025966435.1 Anaerolineales bacterium
ACCATGCCCTCCTCATGTGATCCATCTCCGCGCGGTCGCGCGCTGCCTCCCTTTCCTGCCGCTGCGCGGTCGCGCCCCCCAAAAGGTTTTCGCTTTCCGCCACGTACAGAATCTCTTTCAGGACGTTTGCGGTCATCTTTCACTTCCGCAACTTCATCGATTGGGCGCTGCTTTTCGTCCGCGCGTGCGATCTTGAGAGCGGCAGCAGCTACATTCAAAGGGTCATGTCCTTCTTCCACGAGTGTCTGCACCATTTCCAGTTCACGTTTGTAACGCCCGCGCCCAAGCCAGATCCTCAAGTTTTCGATCACTTCCGCCTCGCGGTGGCGGTGGATCTCTGCCGTTGTGGGTAATTCCATCTTTTGGATCGGCTGTTTCGTTAATGCTTCCACTTCGCGCAGGCGGCGTTTTTCGCGTGGCGAGACTAAGGTGATGGCAACACCTGTCTTACCGGCACGCCCCGTCCGCCCGATGCGATGAACGTACACCTCGGCATCATCCGGCAGGTGATAGTTGAAGACATGAGAAATGTCTTCGATGTCTAGCCCGCGCGCTGCCACATCCGTGGCAACCAGCACTTTCAATTGATTGGCGCGGAAGCGCCCCAGCACCCGTTCGCGCGCGTTTTGGTCGAGGTCGCCGTGGATAGCTTCGGCAGGGATGCCGCGCACGACCAGCTCATTCGCCAGGGTTGCCGTCTCGGCGCGGGTGCGAGCAAAGATGAGCGCGCTCTTAATGGGCTCGGTCTCGAAGAGGCGCGTCAGCGCGTTGGTCTTGTCATTTTCGTGCACGAGATAATAACGCTGCTCGGTGGAGGCAAGCGTAAGCGTATCTCGCTTGATGTTGACATGCTCAGGGTCACGCATGAAGCGATTGGCGAGTGAACGAATGCGCGGAGGCATCGTGGCTGAAAATAGCGCCGTCTGTCTCTCAGGCGGCGTTTCCGCGAGAATCTTCTCCACGTCTTCCATGAAGCCCATGTTGAGCATTTCGTCTGCCTCATCCAGTACAAGCACGCGGACGCGCTTGATGTTAAGTGCCTTGCGCTCGATGAGGTCGAGTAGACGCCCGGGCGTGCCGACCACCACATCCACTCCACGGTTGAGGCGCGAGATCTGTGGTCCATACGGCTGCCCGCCGTATACCGCCAGGACACGCACGTCAAGGTGTTTTCCATACGCGATCATAGAATCGGCGACCTGTAAGGCAAGCTCACGCGTCGGTGCCAGCACGAGCGCCTGCACATGTCGTTGCGGCGTAAAATTTTGGAGGATGGGGAGAGCAAAAGCAGCCGTCTTCCCTGTGCCTGTCTGCGCCTGCCCGATCACGTCCGCGCCGGTGAGCATGATCGGGATGATCGCTGATTGAATCGGCGTCGGCTCGGCATAGCCAAGCCCGGTGATTGCCTGGACAAGTTCTTCCCGCAAGTTTAAAGAAGCAATATCAGTTTTCATCTTAATCCTTATAACGTTTTTCCGAAGTTAATGTTCTTTGCAACGTGAGTGATGAGGGTAAAGGTGTAAAATTGCGCCCACATCATTGTGGCTCAATTTGGGAGAAATTTCCTATGGATGAGTACTTAAAAGCCAATCAAAAGCTCTGGAATGAATGGACAGGAGAACATGAAACATCTCCCTTCTATGATGTGGAGGGCTTCAAAGCCGGGAAGGAACGTCTAAAATCGATCGAGTTGCAGGAAATAGGAGACGTACGAGGCAAAAAGCTACTGCACCTGCAATGCCACTTCGGTCTGGATACACTCGCCTGGGCAAGGCATGGAGCAGACGTTACGGGTGTAGACCTGTCAGATCAATCGATTGCCCTGGCGCAATCTCTGAGCCGGGATATGGAACTCCCGGCGCGGTTTGTCTGCTCAGATGTCCTGGTGCTTCCAGATGTTCTTGAAGATCAATTCGACATTGTCTTTACTTCCTACGGCATTCTACATTGGTTAAGAGACTTAAGACGCTGGGCGCAGGTCATAGCGCATTTTCTTAAGCCAGATGGTTTTTTTTATATCGTCGAGGACCATCCGTTTATGCGTGTGTTCAGCTCGGATCCAGAGCAAGGGGTCAAGGTGGACAATCCATACTTCTTTTCAGAGGAGCCTTACAAAGCAAAGACGACGGGTTCGTATGCCACTAACTTCGAAGGGGAAACCCGGACGTATTATATGTGGGATCACAGCCTGGGAGAAGTCATTAATGCCCTCATTGAAGCAGGTCTGCGGATTGAATTCCTGCATGAGTTTCCATTTGCGCTGCGCGCTAAATTCCCTACGATGGTCAAAGGTGAGGATGGTTACTGGCGCTTCATACGCGAACACAATATGATTCCCCTTTTGTTTTCCTTAAGAGCCCGCAAACCGTATTAAATGAATATTGTAATTTGAATTTCAACGCAATCAGTCGTAGAATCGGATAGACAATTCACCCGGTTGCAAAATCTGGAGCAGGCATGGATACTATTCAACCCGGGCAAATGCTCGGCCCCTATCGTATTATCAATCAGGTTGGCAGAGGCGGGATGGCGACCGTGTACAAAGCTTACCAGCCGTCTGTCGATCGATACGTCGCGATCAAAGTTCTGCCGAGCCAGCTTGCGGAGAGCCGTGAATTCGCGACGCGCTTCCAGCAGGAAGCGCGTATCATCGCCAAACTGGAACATCCGCACATTCTGCCAGTCTTCGATTACGGGGAAAGTGATGGAGTCGCTTACTTTGTAATGCGGTACATGGATGCGGGGACACTCAAAGAAAAGATGATCGAAGGCCGCCCGCTTCCGCTCGCAGAGATCGATAGACTCTTTACTCAGCTTGCAGGGGCACTCAGTTACGCCCATGGTCACGGCATTGTGCATCGCGACTTGAAACCCGCCAACGTCCTGATCGATTCGCAGGGAAATGTCTTCCTCACCGATTTTGGGATCGCCAAACTGCTCGAAAGCGCCTCGCCACGTCTCACACAGACCGACGCGATCATGGGCACGCCCGCTTATATCAGCCCGGAACAAGCACAGGGACATACCGTCGACCAGCGTTCGGATATTTATTCCCTTGGGATTATCCTGTATGAGATGGTGACGGGCAGTGTTCCCTTTACCGCAGAAACACCGCTGGCTGTACTTTTTAAGCACATCAGCGATCCTTTACCTCCGCCTTCACTGATCAAACCGGATATTCGTCCCGCGGTTGAGAAGGTGATCCTCAAAGCCTTGGCAAAAGACCCGCGCGACCGGTTTTCCACCGCGGCCGAGTTCGTAGCCGGCTGGGGGCGCGCTCTGGATGCTGTAGAGCACATAGCTGCGGCAGGGACTGTGCCACCACCTCGAACGACAAGCGCTCAGACTCAACCAAAGCCTGTTACCGCGACAAAAACCTCGACCAAAGCGGGAATACCTACTGCCTGGATCGCTGGCTGTCTTGTGGGAGTCTGTGCCCTGTTTGGCTTAGGAGGAGTTGCCCTTATGGCGTCCAACT
>JAICRQ010000265.1 GCA_025966435.1 Anaerolineales bacterium
CGGCATGATCGTGGAATAAGCAATATCGAGTATGTGTGCCGCCTTATTCATGAAACGGATAAATTCCGGCCAGCGCGCCGCATCTTTTTCAGAGAAACGTTTAATGGACTCCGCCGTTTTCACAGGATCGGCATCGAGAACAAGATGATCTTCGTAAGCCGGACCACCAGCTCGACCTACGAATGAAATGAAGACAGGCGTCTCTGTGAGAGTAGGCAGAGAGAGTTTCAAATCTTTGATAATATCGGGGCGCAAGCTTCCGCCCGTGTGCACTGAATCGACAGTGAAGCCATCACCGAACCTTTCAGTCACTACCGAACCGCCCACAATGGGGCGCCGTTCGAGCACCAGAACCTTCTTCCCCTGCTTCGCTAAATATGCCGCAGCGACCAGTCCATTGTGCCCCGCGCCGATAATAATGATGTCATAGTGGGTTGTCACAAATCATTCCATTCAATTTACTACTGCATTCTCTAGGATGGAAAATCGTTTGCTATCAACATCGATCTCTGCCTGCACACCATAGGGAAGGACGAATATAGGGCTGGTATGTCCAAAATCCATCTGAGTAATGATAGGTAAGTCTGTTAAGCCTTCTTCCTGGTTTACAACTTGAAGAATGGCTTTGTCATATTCCTTGAACTTCTCCACAGGCACTTCACCACCCGGTCTTCCAAATAGAATTCCTGAAAGTTTAGACAGAATGTGCAGCGAAGCAAAGACACGCAATATGCGCTTTACGGTTTCGGGTGGCGGAGCTTCTTCGGATGTCTCTAGGAAGAGAATTGCATCCTGCCAATTAGCCGGAAAAATCGCCGTGCCGCGCGCCCAATCGAGCACTTCCAGGCATCCACCCATCAAATGCCCGCGATGGACTCCATGACCCTGGAGAAATCTCCAACCGGTGGATGGATTCAACGTTCGTTTGACTTGCTGGTTGGCAGGATCCGCCCAGTCGAGGCGTTCCGCAGTCCAGCCATCTATCTCTGGATTTACTTCGCCAATCACGCTGCTCGAAAACAGTGTTTTGCGCAGAGATTGGACGACATAAGGAAATATTCCTCCATTTTCTGCAAATTCCAGCATGATACTTGGACCATAGAAGGAGGTCAGTCCCGCCTTGTAACAGACCAGGTGACTGATGGTTGTATCGGAATAGCCCAGGAAAATCTTTGGGTTGTTTCTGATGACGTTCAAATCAAGAAAGGGCAAGAGGCGGATCGAATCGTCACCGCCGATGGTGGCAAAGATGCCTTTGATGGACGAGTCGAAAAACGCCTGCATGAAATCGTCTGCGCGTGCCCTGGGATTGCGGGAAAGCCAGTCCGCATCTTTGAGGGTGTGGGGCATCTCCACGACCTGCAGGCCAAATTTATCCTTCAGCTGCTGCACACCCACCTGATAGCGATGAGGAAATACCGAAGGACCTCCCCATGAAAGGGAGACCGTTGCGATTTTGTCGCCGGGGCTGAGTTTTTGAGGCTTGATCATTTTCTACTGGCACCTGCGCCGCTGACTCCAGTATCGTGAAATCTGATCATACATGATTCCTGTTGAAATTCCAATGCTGTGCGAAGCGCTAACTCAATCACGTCGCCGTGGAGAAAGAACTTCCGATGACTAATTACCACTTACCAATTACCATCTTTCAGTATCTCCTTCGCTGCCAGCATCCCTGCCGCGCCCATCACGCCTCCTCCGGGGTGCGCGCCGCTTGCGCCGAAGTAATAGCCTTTGAGGGGCGTGCGGAAGTCCACCCATTGCGGCACGGGGCGCAGAAAGAAGATCTGGTGCAGTAGCAGTTCACCGTGGAAGATGTTGCCGCCGGTGATACCCGCGATGGCTTCGATGTCCTTCGGTGAGATGACCTGCATCCCGACAATGCACTTTCGGATGTTCGGGGCATACTCCTCGATGGTTGAGATAACTGCTTCGCCGAGTTCGTTTCGTTTCTCGTCGTTCCAACCGCCTTCGAGATCGTAAGGCGCGTATTGCACGAAGCAGGACAGCACGTGCTCTCCGGGCGGTGCCATGTCGGGGTCGATCATGGAGGGGAAGATCATGTCGAGATACGGGCGCTTCGAGATCTGCCCGTATTTAGCGTCGTCGTAGGCGCGCTCGATGTAGTCGATGCTTGGGCTGATAGACACCGCGCCACGATGAAGGGCGGAGTCTGCTCCCTTGCCTTCGAATGGCAGGGCGGTGAAGTTGGGGAGTTCGCTCAAGGCGATGTTGACCTTGCCCGACGAGCCGCGCGTGCGAAAGTTTTGGATGGACGTGACAAAGTCTTCGGGGAAATATCTCGATTCGACGAACTGCAGGAACGTGCGCTTCGGGTCTGCGGCAGACATGACAACGTTCGAGTGCAGCTCATCGCCGTTTTCTAAGGCGACTCCTACCGCGCGTCCATTCTTGACAATGACCTGCTTCACGCTGGCGTTGACTCGAATCTCCACCCCGAGCGCTTTCGCCGCGTTCAGAATCGATCCGCTCACCCCGCCGGAACCGCCTTTGGCAAAACCCCAGGCGCGGAAGGCGCCGTCGATCTCGCCCATGTAATGATGAAGCAGCACGTACGCTGTCCCCGGCGAGCGCGGACCGAGGAACGTGCCGATGATTCCGCTGGCGGCTTTGGTGCCCTTCAACGCGTCCGTCTCGAACCACTCCTCGAGCAAATCCGCCGACGATTGGGTGACGAGCTTAGCGATCGTGTAGAGTTCTTTTTCGGAGAGACTCTTTGCATACTGCCCGACCTTGAGCAGATTAAATAAGTCACGCGGGTGCAAGGATGATGGATCAGGGGGAATCAGGTTTATGATCGGCTTGATTGCCTTCGCAGCGCGCGCCATGACGGGAGCGTATTCGTCGTAGGCTTCCGCATCTTTGGGCGAGTGGCGGTACAACTCACGCCGCGTCAGGTCGTGGTCATCCCAGGAGGCAAGATAATCACCACGGCGTTCGCCGTCCATTGGAGTAAATGTGGAAGGCAGAGGTAGAATTTTCAATCCGTGCTTCGGTAACTCCAAATCACGGATGATCTCCGGGCGCAGCAGGCTGACCACATAGGAAAACTCGGTGAACTTGTAGCCGGGAAAGATCTCCTCCGTCACCGCAGCCCCACCGACGATATGCCTGCGCTCGAGAACCACGACCTTTTTGCCCGCGCGCGCCAGGTACGCCGCGGCGACTAACCCGTTATGCCCTCCGCCGATAATGATCGCGTCGTATTGATTAGCTGTCATGCAGGCTGCCTTTTTTCAGTTTCTCGATTCGGCGATTGATAAAGGGAGAAAAATGATCTCGATATCGTTCCTGAACATCTTCTCGCATCCAATCATCTCCTGTAATAATCCGGCGGCAATGTGGCGAACCACAACGACAGCGAGTATCCAGCATCCAATTGGATTGCGTTGTAAATAATGCATAGTCCACAGTGATTTCTTCTCCAGACTCTATATCCCGGCGGGCTACCAGTGTTGCTTCATCGTCCATCCAGACACTGGAGTCGCACGAATGATTCATGGATGCATCCAGGGATCGGGTTGTTTCGATATCTTCCACTAAGTACAAGTTTTCCTCGATCTGGATGAAGCTGTAAAGCGAACGAGTGGACTGGAAATCTGCGAACTCCGACTCGGTCATTACCGTACCACCCATCCTGCAAACGATTTCGCCTTTTCTGATCGGTTCGAGCGCGAACATCCCCTCACCGCGGATGCGCGACTCTCTAAGTTCAATTCGGGGATCTTTCCAGGTTTGTAGTGGGTAATTCTTCATTGCGGATTCACCAGTCTCCGGTCTTTCCTCTTATTTCTTCTTCCACTCCGGCTCATAGAATGGCAACTTGACAACTTTCGCCGGTGCGTGCTGGCGATGGTGCTCCACTGTGATCTCCATCCGCACATTCGTGCCAACTTCATAATATGGCTTTTGCAAATGCGCAAGCGCGATGTATTTCTTTAACAAAGGTGACCACGTGGACGTAGACGCGTACCCCACCTGTATATTGCCAACCATAACTGGAAGGCTTCCGCGAAACGCCATCCCTGGGATTTGCGGCGGCAAGCCAACGCTCTTAAATAGCTGTTCCATGCCTTCCCACTCCACTTCGAGTCCCATCATTTTCCAGGCTGAACCCTCGCGCTTTTCTCGCTCCAACGCGCGGCGTCCGACAAAGTACCCCTGTTTATCGAGTGCCACCGTCCAGTCGAGCCCCAGCTCGAACGGCGAGGATTTTTGCGGCTCGATCCAGGCGTGAGATGTGGATGTGTAATCCACTTCGATCATAAAGAGTCCCGCTTCCACGCGCGCCATGTCCATGGCGAGGATGCCGACGGGTGTAATGCCGTAATCCTGCCCAGCGTCCATCAGCGCGTCCCAGATGGTGAGGGCGTCTTTGGCGTCCATCCAGATCTCAAAACCAAGATCCCCCGTATAGCCCGTGCGCGAGATCGTAACGGGGATCCCATCCACCTGGTTTTGCATAAGGCGGAAATATTTCAATCCGTCAACTGGATCGTCCGCAACTTTATTCAGGACCTTTCTTGAATTCGGTCCCTGAAAACTGAGTGCCGCTACCTCGTCAGTGACTTCGGTGATCTCCACATCCAAACCGACCGCGTTCATTGAAAGCCAGCGCAGGGACGGGTCGGCAGATGTCATGCGATACGTGGTTTCGTCGAGCCTGCTGATCGTGCCATCGTCGATCATCTTGCCTTCGTCATCGCACCAGCCCGTGTAATAGACCTGACCCACCTTTAGTTTATCCATATCGCGCGTGACGACACGGTTCAGCAAGCGGCTTGCATCCTTACCCGTGATCATATATTTCATCAGCGGCGTGACGTCGATCAGCGCTGCTGAATTGCGAATCGCCCAGTACTCGCGGTCGAGGGTCAAGTCGTAGGACCCGACGACGAGATATCCCGCCCAGCGCCGCCAGTTTTGAGGGAGGCAGAGTTTGGAGGTACGTTCGTGGAAAGGGGTAGTTTTGAGTTGGAACATAAATCTCCATAAAGACTGCAGGCGATAGACTATAGACAATTCTGTCTTGCCATCGTCTATTGTCAATGGTCCAATGTCTATTGCTTGCTTGAATATTCCGCCGGTGCGAAGAAGACCAGCATGGTCAGCTCTTCCTCGATCGAGTGAAAGTGATGCGCGACATTCTTTTCTACATAGACAATGGAACCAGCTTTTACATCGCGATCTTCCTCAGCCACAAGGATCTTTGCCCATCCGCTCACCACATAATAAATTTCATCCTCTGTGTGAGGGGACTGGGGATCCATGCCGCCAGCGGGGAGAACATAGATTCCCACGCTCAAGTCAGGGACTTTGAGGAATTCCAAATAAAGCTTATTGCTTTCTTCTCTTTGGGAAATCAATTGGGCAAGTTCGAAGGCTTGCATGGGATTCCTCCAATGA
>JAICRQ010000470.1 GCA_025966435.1 Anaerolineales bacterium
TGCCTGCGTATCGTATCCAGGATCTCCATTCCGCTCTGACCGCCCAAGTTGACATCCATGAAAAGCACGTGCGGCTTTTCACGCTGGACCATAGCCGTGACATCTGAATCGACATCCAGCGCCAGGACTTCAAACCCTTCCATGTTGAGCAGGGTCTTGAGCAGGGATACCATCGTCTGATCATCTTCCGCGAGCAGCACTTTTGCCATTGGTTCTGGTCTTCCTTGTCGATGTTTTCTTTTTTGTTGATGTTTTCGCCTGTTTTGCGCGCGCCGCCTTACCCTTTGCTTCGAGGGCTGAATCGAGCACCTCGTCCACGGTTTCCACGTAAATGAACTTCATCGTCTTTTTGATCTCTTCGGGGATGTCGTCAAGGTCATGTTCGTTGCGTTTCGGCAGAATCACGGTGCGCAGACCGTTGCGGTGTGCCGCCAGCACCTTTTCCTTCACGCCGCCGATCGGGAGAACCTGCCCTCGTAAGGTGATCTCACCGGTCATGCCTACTTTCGGTTTTACTTTGCGGCCCGAAATCAGTGATACCAGAGACGTAGCAATGGTCACACCTGCGGAGGGACCATCTTTCGGCTGAGCGCCGGAGGGAATGTGCAAATGAATATCCGAACGGTTGAAGAAATCTGTATCCAGCCCAAGCTGTTTCGCGCGGGAACGGACGAACGACAATGCCGCCCGCGCCGACTCGTTCATCACGTTGCCGATAGAACCTGTCACCTGGAAGCCTTTGCCTCCGGGCATGCTGGTCGCTTCTACAAACAAGACATCGCCACCGTAAGGCGTCCATGCCAGCCCAGGCACCACACCGGGCATTGACGTGCGCTGGTTGAGTTCTTCACTCCCCTGAAAGATGGGGTGATCGAGATATTCTTCCACCAACGAAGGTGTGATTTCTGCGTTCTCGAGCTTGCCTTCGGCAATGCGTGTGGCAACCTTGCGGCAAACCGCGCCGATCTTCCGCTCGAGGTTTCGTACGCCGGCTTCTCGCGTATATTCGCGAATGATCTTGCGCAGTGCTTCGTCCGTAAACGTCACTTCATTTTCACGCAGGCTGTTCTCACGGATCTGGCGCGGAAGCAGATATCCTTTGGCAATTGCAATTTTTTCGCTTTCTGTATAGCCGGACAGGAAAATAATTTCCATGCGGTCGCGAAGCGGACCCGGGATGGTCTCCAGGGTATTGGCTGTCGTAATGAAGAAGACCTGCGAGAGGTCGAACGCGACTTCCAGATAATTATCGCGGAACTCCGTGTTCTGCTCCGGGTCGAGCACTTCCAGCAGGGCAGATGCCGGGTCGCCGTGAAAGTCGAATGTGAGCTTGTCGATCTCGTCGAGCATGAAGACGGGGTTCTTAGACTCGATCCGGCGCAGCGCCTGGAGAATTCGCCCGGGCATCGAGCCGATATATGTCCGGCGGTGCCCGCGGATTTCGGCTTCATCCCGCACGCCGCCCAGCGAGGCGCGCACGAACTTGCGACCCATAGCACGAGCGATGGACTGACCCAGAGAGGTCTTTCCCACGCCAGGCGGACCCACAAAGCACAGGATCACACCCTCACGTTCCCGCCGGATCTTGTCATCCGAAGGAGCCTTTGTCTCATCCTTGCGGTCCAGGCGTAATTTACGAATCGCCAGGAATTCCAGAATCCGTTCCTTGACATCCTGCAAGCCATAATGATCTTTATCCAGGATCTCCCGCGCGTGAACGATTTCGAGGTTATCCTCGGTCGCCTTCGACCACGGCAGCGAAACAAGCCAATCCAGGTACGTTCGAATCACGCCGTATTCGGCTGCGGCGGTAGGCAAGCGCGATAAACGCTCCAGTTCGCGGCGCGCCTGCTTATCTGCCTCTTCCGGCATCTGAGCTTCTTCGATTTTCTTGCGGAATTCCTCGGCCTCCGCCGCCTGCTCGTCTCTTTCGCCGAGCTCTTTCTGGATGGCTTTCATCTGCTCGCGCAGGAAGTATTCGCGCTGCACCTTTTCGATCTCGCCGCGCGCTTCGTTCTGGATCTTCTGCCCCAGAGTTAACACTTCTGCTTCACGGACAAGCAGCCCGATCAGCTTCTTGAGCTTTTCGGCAACTGAGTCGATCTCGAGGATGTTTTGCGAGTCCTTGATATCCATGCGCTGGAAGTTCGCAATGGTGTAGGCGGTCTGCAAAGGATCTTCCACCGAGGTGATCGAGCCTGCGAGCTCCTCCGGGAATGAGGGAATCATCTGAGTGATCTGCTGGAACTGGTCGCGGGCGTTGCGAGCCAGCGCGTCGATCTCCAGCCCTTCCTCCACGACTTCGGGCGCGAGCTCGATCTTCGCCTTGAGATACGGCTCCTCGGCGACGAACTCGCCCAGCCGGAAACGGTCCATGCCCTGCACAAGCAAACGCAGCGTTCCATCTGGGGCGCGCAGCAACCGATGGACAATGGCGACCGTCCCTACCCTATACAAGTCATTGGGACCCGGCGACTCGAGCTCTGGGTTGACCGCTGCCACCAGACCCACAAGCTTATCGCCGCCGACCACCTCATCCACAAGCTTTATCGAACGCGGCTGCCCTACCGTCAACGGAACGGCAGTCTGCGGATATACAACAACGCCGCGCAGAGGGAGGATCGGCAGGACATCTGGATATTTTCCTGTATTTGAAGTTTGGGGAGGTTCAGGCTCGGAGGAGGCGCTACCGGAATCTTTATTTGCAGCGCGCGAAACCATGGAAGGCATCATCAAAGATAACAGCTCATTTTCTTCTTCGTCACTCCACTGAAGAAGGTCGTTGAGATTCGTTTGCCAACGGGAAGCAGGCATAAGGTTTAGCTAACCCTATCTTGCTTCGAAGCTATTTTTGGAAGAAGAATCACTAGAAATCCATCCTTATATTCGGCAATTGCTCGTTCGATATCGACCACAACGGGGATTTCCACGGCAATCTCAAAGCGCCCGAACCCGATCTCCATTTGGTGGTATGCACGTTTTTCTCTGTGGTCTGGGCGGTGCCCCTGGATGATGAGAAGATTCCTTTCGAATACGACCTCAAAATCCTCGTCTCGCATCCCAGCAACTTCCACCTTAATCACACAGTTTTCTTCCGTTTCATACACATCCGTTGGCGGACTCCAGGCAGTGGAACGAACGTGCCAGCTAATGGTATGTCGAATTTCGCGACGGCTTTCTGTCACCGTTGAAAAAGACTTGCGTACGATCGTAGGCATTAAAACGTACTCCTTACATTAAATGCGAATCCAGTCAGAACTAAATTGTAAGAGCATCAAAGGCACTGCTTTGCAGGTAAATTATACTTCCAATCATGAAAAAACTCCTGCGTTACCGTAGATGAAAA
>JAICRQ010000476.1 GCA_025966435.1 Anaerolineales bacterium
AAATCGTAATCGCGGATATCGACCGGGATAAGCGGTAAGACTTCAGCATAGAGCCGATCGGCAACTGTATGCCAGTCTTCATGCTCCACGAGAGGACCGAACAGCCAGGCGCGGTTGATCTCAGGGTCGGCATCCACGCCAAAGACGCCAATGAGTTGATCGCCGGCATACGCCAGGCGAAACCCCTCAGCAGGCGGGATGAGACATTCCGCCAGGGATGCGCGAATGTCGGCCTCGCCTTCTCCGAAGAAGCCGATGTGATGTGTCCCGTCGCTGTTCAGGCGCGCCACAAACTGAACGAGTTCTTCAAAGCGATCTCTGCAGGGAGTAAGCTCAATCAATGATTCTCCGTTATGAACCCTATTGTACTTTTTCCTGATAAGTTTCCACGATGATCTTTGCCTGCGATGGACTGTAGAGGTATTTATTTTTACTAAGGTCTATATCTTTCTTTCAAATTTCTCGGAACGAGATTCCTTCCCCCTACCCATGTGCCGACCATCGCGCCTAGAATCGATAGCAGGAAGCCAATAAACATCGCTGTATCAAAAGGTCCGGACATCAATGCGTCCAGTACGGGCGAGCCCTCTGCCTGGGCACTCATCCGCAGCGACGCGGGAGTCAGAGCCCCAAGGAGGATGCCAAAAATTCCTCCAAATACCATGCCCGTAAAATACCCCACCCCGATTCCTCCCGTCGTGCCCGCCGTCTTCACCGTCAACGCGGCGGTTAGCGCACCCGTCACAACCCCCAAAATCAGACCCATGACTAGACCGACAAGAATGCCATTCAGGGTTTTCGTAATTGCGCCGAAGGCAGCGCCGATCAATCCGCCAAAGATGGCGCCAACCCACATGCCTAAAATAATGCTTCTTTGCATGATCGGTATATCAGCCAGTGACTTTTCGATCCAGGGATTGTACGGATCTTTGCTCCTCAGCCGGACGTATCGAACATGCACCCGTTCCAGCCACTTGGTGGCGCCACCGGGCTGGACGCACTCGACCTGAAAAGTTTCATGATCGTATTTTTCGACGACAACCCCAATATCACCAACATCAATTACACCTTCGAGCTTCGGAGGCACCTGTATAATTTCGACTAAATCGTATTGATCAATCTCCTCACGATCATCCATCTTTATGATCCTGAATGATGCAGAAACGAACGTGTCTGCTCAATTTTATCCGTTTCTACCTTCCCCGTCTCTTCCCAGTAATCAAGCAGTTGGTGGATCGTCAGCACCGCGTGCATGGAATACCCAGCCTGCTCCAGCGATTCCTTCGCACCCGATTGGCGGTCCACCAGCACAACGACATTCCTCACGACCAAACCCACGCCCGTCAGTTTCTCGATCGCTTCGAACTTGCTTCCGCCGGTGGTGGCGAGATCGTCAATCACAAGGACTGTTTCGCCCGCGTGATATTCGCCTTCAATTTCGGCTTTCGTGCCATATGCCTTGACCTCCTTGCGCGGGTAGATCATCGGGTAATTCCCTATGAGGCTGATAGCAGTGGCGATGGGAATGGCAGCATAAGGTAAACCGGCAAGGCGAGAGAAGTGGAGACGGGAGACTATAGGAAGATACGCCTGCGCGACATCGGCGAGGAGTTTGGGGTGCGAAATGATCTGGCGCAGGTCAATGTAGATCGGAGATTTGAGTCCGGACTTGAGAGTGAATTCGCCAAACTTGATGCAGCCTGACTTCAAAAGCCTGTCGGCTAAAGACGATAGTTCATGATTCGAGATTTGTGTTTCGTCCGTCATGCCTGTTTTACCGACTCTCCATGATCGAAGATCGAATAGCGAGCATCTCATCCCGCAATTCCGCCGCGGCGTTCCCCGGCTTCTCTGCACGAGCAATCCCACGCGAGACGGGGAGCAGCATCCCTTTGCCATCATTGCGCAGCCCCGCCTTCAGCGCCGACTCCAGCTCTCCGCCCTGCGCGCCGACACCGGGAGCAAGAAACCACATATTTGGCACAACTGCGCGGACGCGCGATAGAGTCTCGAGATAGGTTGCGCCCACGACAATTCCAATATTATTCCTTACGTTCCATATCTGTGCAAGTTTTGCTACATGAAGATGCAGTGGCTCTCCTGACTCTAGCATCAGGTCCTGCAAATCACCGGCGCCCGGATTGGAGGTTTTACACAACAAGAAAATTCCCTTTTCCGAATCCTGAATGAATGGCTCGATGGAATCCCTCCCAAGATAGGGGCTTAGCGTGATGCAATGCACGCCGAGATTCTCAAACGCAGATTCGGCGTATGCCTCAGCTGTAGAAGCGATATCTCCACGTTTGGCATCCAAGATAACGGGAATCAGCGAGCCGAGACGATTCGATTCCTCTTGTATGGCACTGACGACCTCTTTGAGCGCGTTCCACCCGTCCGCGCCGAAGACCTCGAAGAAGGCGGCATTGGGCTTGAAGGCTGCCGCATAACGAGCCGTCTGCTTGATGAGATTCAAACAAAAGTCCCGCGCGGCTGCAGCGGTGGGAACAGCAAGATCATCGATGTGTGGGTCCAGCCCGATGCAGAGCAACGAGGAGCAGTCATCCACACGTTTTTCCAGAAAAGTGAAAAAGGATTCCATGGTTGTAGTATACAAGGTAAACAGGTACACAAATAAACAAGTTTCCGTGTTTACCTGTATGCCTGTTTACGTATTTCCTTTGCTACGCTTTACCAAGCACCATTGCCAGCAGCGCCATTCTTACATAGAGACCATATTCCATCTGCCGGAAATAGGCAGCGCGGGGATCCTCGTCGAAGTCCACACTGATCTCGCCGACGCGTGGCAGCGGGTGCATGACGATCATCTCCTGCTGTGCAACTTTCATGATCTGAGGGTCAATCACGTACGCGCCCTTGACCTTTTCATACTCTGCAGGATCCTCAAAGCGTTCCTTCTGGACGCGCGTTACATACAACACGTCGGTCTCGGGAAGTACGTTTTCGAGAGAGTTGAACTCGGCTTGCTCGATGCCTTTCTCACCAACTTCGTTCATCACTTCCTTGGGTATTCGCAAGATTTCAGGGGAGACATAATTGATCTTCACTTTATACAGCGACAGCAGCCGCGCCAGCGAGTGGACAGTGCGCCCGTATTTCAGGTCGCCGAGCATGGTCACGGTCATGCCGTCGATTTGACCGGCGCCGAGTTCTTCGAAAATGGTAAAGGTATCAAGCAATGCCTGCGTGGGATGCTCACCTACGCCGTCACCCGCGTTGATGACGGGTTTGCGCGCCGCTTTCGCCGCGATCGCCGCTGACCCCGTCTCGGGG
>JAICRQ010000263.1 GCA_025966435.1 Anaerolineales bacterium
CATCCCGGGTCTGGATGACCGCTGCAATCGCCAGTTGAAGCTCAGAGCCGGTCGTAAAGAGGGGTGTTAAATCCACTGAGACATTCAGCGAGTGTCCATCCATTCCTTTGCCGAATTCAAACTCCAGTTTAGAAATCGCTGTCTCCTCCCGGAAGCCGATCCTCCGGTAGGCATCCATCCGGTAAACATTCCAGTTGCCGGATGGCGACATATTGAACTCCCAGTAGCCCGGCTGGTCTTTGACCGCCAGGAAGAATTCAAAGCACGTTTCTCTCCACAACTCATCCTTACGACCTGGAGCCTGAGAGAGATGGGGCAGCAAAACACAATCCGTGTTTCCAGAAAGCGTGTAATGCAAAGTCAGAACATGATTTTCGAGCAAAAGTCTCCCGGTGAGAGAGATCGCCGGGAT
The DNA here is from genome assembly GCA_025966435.1 of Anaerolineales bacterium. Classification (GTDB taxonomy): domain Bacteria; phylum Chloroflexota; class Anaerolineae; order Anaerolineales; family Villigracilaceae; genus Defluviilinea. The sequence continues at coordinate 413 of JAICRQ010000263.1, forward strand.
GTCCACCGCCGGGAAGGGAACCAGCGTAAAGCCCTGTGCCATCATAGCGCCGGAGATACCATGCCTTGAATCATGTGACGAATATCGGCTTCATGCGCTTCGATGGATTCGGTCAATTTAAATTGGACGAGCGCACGCTGCAAATTGTGCTGTGGATGTTTGACCTTGAAATAAACATTTCCCGCCAGGTAATCCGTGAAGAAGCGGACGCCCAGTTCAAACGTCAATAGCCGAATGGAGTCGAAAAGATAGTCATAATCGGCAGGCGTCAGGAAGTGGCGCGCCTGTGTGAGATATCCCTCCAGAATCGCCGCACCGATTTCCGGGTCGAAGCGGACCGCCTCCCAGTCTTCCGTTTCCTCTCCGAGTGGGTTGCAGCCGGACCTCATACAGTCACCAATGTCATAATGCACCAATCCCGGCTTGACGGTATCCAAATCCACGAGGCTGATGGCGCGGCCTGTAGACTCCTGGATCATGACATTGTTCACCTTGGGGTCGCCGTGGACAGGTCGAAGCTGAAGCCTGCCCTGCTCCCGCGCGGTTTCTAGCACACTGGCAAACGCTCTTCTCTTCTCCACAAAATTCAGGCAGTATTTCACCTCGGCGCTCGATTTGTATCCGTTATGTGAGAATGCTTGATCGAACCCCTGCAGGTAGCGCGGCATGATATGAAAGCCTTCCAGCGTGTCGGCAAGCCTCTCGATTGGCAGGTCGCTGATCAGATATTGGAACGTGCCGAGAGCATACCCCACTTCATAAGCCAGCTTTGTATCTTTAATCGTTTCATACGATCGCGACCCATGCACATAACTGATGGCTCTCCAAAAATTTCCCTGCGGGTCAATGAAAAAATCCTGCCCCTCACAGGTTGGGATCACGCGTGGCATTTCCCAGCAGTGCCCTTCCTCTCGTGCCCGCCTGCGCATGTGCTCGGTAAAGGTGCGCATGTTTTGCATGATCAGCCTGGGTTGTTTGAAGACCTGGGTATTGATCCGCTGCAGGACGAAATGCTTTTCTTCCGGCTGCATTTGCTCATCGGCATCGGTGGTGACTAGATAGGTGTCGTTGATATTCCCATTTCCAAACTCATGTACATACAGGACGCGTTTGAATGGGGCAAACTGCTCTGCGATGGAAGTATAGGGGTGCAAGGCATTCTCCGGGGATGGAATCGTGATTTCGATTATATCTCTCTTATCCCAATGGTAAAATGGACTATCTCATTTGAACAGGTACAATATGACAGACGATCTTCAGACTCGTGCGATTAATACGATCCGCTTTCTTGCAGCGGATGCCGTACAGCAAGCCAACTCCGGTCACCCGGGGCTTCCGATGGGCGGCGCTGCTATGGCGTTTGCCTTGTGGACGCGTCATCTGTGCCACAATCCAGGCAACCCAAAATGGGCGGGACGCGACCGCTTCATTCTTTCCGGCGGGCATGGCTCGATGTTGTTGTATTCTCTGCTGCACCTGACGGGATATGATCTCCCAATGCAAGAGATCAAGAACTTCCGCCAGTTCGACAGCAAGACGCCGGGACATCCTGAGTATGGATTGACGCCGGGCGTGGAGACCACAACGGGTCCGCTCGGGCAGGGGTTCGGGCAAGGTGTGGGGATGGCAATGGCTGCCACGCATCTTGCGGCGCAGTTCAACAAGTCGGGGCATGAGATCATTCAATCGTACATCTATGGCATCGTCACCGACGGCGATCTGATGGAGGGTGTTTCCTCCGAAGCCGCCTCGCTCGCGGGACATTTACAGCTCGGACGTCTCATCTATCTTTATGACGACAATCACATTTCGATCGATGGCTCCACCGATCTAGCATTTACTGAAGACCGCGGCGGGCGCTTCGAGGCGTATGGCTGGCACGTGCAGACCGTCGCGGATGGCAACGATGTGGAAGCCGTCGACGCCGCCATCCAGGCAGCGAAAGCCGACCCGCGTCCCTCGCTGATCGCGGTCCGCACTACCATCGGGTTTGGCGCGCCGAAAAAACAGGGAACCGCGAAAGCGCATGGTGAGCCTCTTGGCGATGAGGAATTGAATGCAGCAAAGGAGAATCTCGGCTGGCCCCTTGAACCGCATTTTCTGATTCCCGGCGATGTGCTGGAGTTCTACCGGGAAGCCGTCGAGCGCGGGCGTGAGATCGAAACGGACTGGATGAAACGCTTCGACGCTTACAAACAGGCGTATCCTGAGCTGGGGGTGGAATTGGAAAGACGCCTAAATCGTGAGCTGCCCCAAGGCTGGGATGCTGATCTCCCGGTCTTCCCCGCGGACGAAAAGGGGATGGCCACGCGTTCTTCTTCGGGAAAAGTGCTGAACGCGCTCTCTGCAAAACTGCCCGAGCTTGTCGGTGGGTCGGCAGATTTGACTCCTTCGAACAACACAAAATTTGAGGAAGCAGGCGACTTCCAAAAGGAAAACCCGAGCGGACGCTATTTCCGCTTTGGCGTGCGCGAGCATGCGATGGCTGCAGCTCTCAATGGAATGAATCTATTCGGCGGCGTGATTGCCTATGGTGGCACGTTCCTGGTCTTTTCGGATTACATGAAGCCTGCTATTCGCATTGCAGCGATCTCGGGCATCCCCTCCATTTTTGTGTTTACGCATGACAGTATTGGTCTTGGTGAAGATGGTCCCACGCACCAGCCGATCGAGCATCTGATGGCGCTGCGCGCGGTCCCTAACCTCACCGTGATCCGCCCGGCGGACGCGAATGAGGTCGCGCAAGCCTGGCGCGTCGCTCTCACACGCAAGCACAGCCCCACAGCCCTGGCATTGACGAGGCAAACTGTGCCAACACTTGCCATTGGACCCTTTGTAAAATTAGCTCAGGGTGCCTATGTCTTGAAGGACTTTGGTGAAAACCCGAAGCTGATTCTCATGGCATCCGGCTCCGAGGTGAGTCTGATCTATACGGCGGCACAAAGGTTGTTTGGAGAAGGGATCGAAACGCGCGTGGTTTCCTTCCCCAGTTGGGAACTGTTCGAGGAACAGGACGAAGAGTATCGTGAATCGGTATTCCCAAGAAATATCACGGCACGGCTCGCGGTCGAAGCGGGCGCCACACTGGGCTGGGAGCGCTATGCCACCTCGGTGCTCGGAATCGATCACTACGGCGCTTCTGCTCCGTATAAAGTCATTTTCGAGAACTTTGGGTTTACAGCGGAGAATGTGGTTGCGAGAGCGAAAGAACTACTTTAGATGTCATTGCGAGCGAAGCGAAGCAATCTCATCGCACAAAAGTCATGAGTTAATTGGAGATTGCTTCGTCGGGGAGAACACCCTCCTCGCAATGACATGATTGGAGTATCTATGAAAGTTGCAATTGGATTCGACCATGCCGGTTTCCCATTAAAGAAAGTAACGCTGGATGCTGTGCGGGATGCCGGACACGAGCCGATCGATCTGGGAACGAATAGTGCTGACCCGGTAGACTTCCCGGATTACAGCGAAAAGGTGGGGCGAGCCGTCCAAACTGGTGAAGCAGAACGCGGAATTTTGGTCTGTGGTTCCGGCGTGGGAGCGTGCATTGCCGCGAACAAAATGAAAGGCGTGTTTGCTTCCATTTGCCACGATACGTATTCCGCCGCGCAGGGAGTCCGGCATGATGATATGAATGTGCTTTGCCTGGGCGGACGGGTCGTTGGACCAGAACTCGCCTCCGCCTTGATAAAGGCATTTTTGGAAGCGCGCTACATTGGGAATGAGCCCGGCGGGGAACGATTGGCAAGGCGTGTAGAAAAAATACATAAAATGGAAAGCGGCGAATCAATTTCGTGATGTCAGATTTACTGTTTGTAGGACAATAAAAAAATGAACTCAATCGAAAAACTCACCTCCCTTGGACAATCTCTTTGGCTAGATAACATCCAACGCAAACAATTGGAAAACGGCGAACTCAAAGCCATGATCGAGCGCGGCGATATCCGCGGCATGACCTCCAATCCGAGCATTTTCAACACTGCCATTGCGAAGAGCAAAGATTATGACGCGGCTCTTACCTCGCTGGCATGGGCAGGCTGGGATGCGGAAAAGATCTTCTGGCAGCTTGCCATCGAGGATATTCGTGCCGCCTGTGATTTATTCGCGCCACTGTACGAGGAGACGGATGGTGGCGATGGATATGTCAGTATCGAGGTCAGTCCGGATGTCGCTCATGATACCGAGGCTACCCTGGCGCAGGTGGAACAGCTCTGGGCGAGAGTCCGTCGCCCCAATCTCATGGTGAAGATTCCCGCCACGAAGGCTGGACTCCCTGCGATTCGCAAGGCAACGGCTGTTGGCATAAATGTCAACATCACACTGATCTTTTCGCTGGCACGTTATGCAGAAGTAATGGAAGCCTACTTGAGTGGATTGGAAGATCACATTGCTGCGGGACACTCTGTAAATCACATTGCCTCAGTTGCCTCGTTTTTCGTTTCGCGGGTCGACTCAAAGGTCGATCCAAAGCTGGCCGATGATTCGCCTCTCAAAGGCAAAGCCGCCATTGCGAATGCAAAACTTGCCTACGACGCATATGAACAGACCTTCTCCAGCCGCCGCTGGGAAAACCTTAAAGTGAAGGGCGCGCGCGTCCAGCGTCCGTTGTGGGCGAGTACCAGCACGAAGAATCCTGATTACCCCGATACGATGTATGTGGATAATCTGATCGGACCCGACACGGTCAACACCGTCCCACCGGCCACGCTCGAAGCATTTCGCGATCACGGCGTCGCCGAGATAACCATCACCCGCGGTCTCGACGAGGCAAAGGACGTGATCAACCAACTAGAATCCCAGGGCGTTTCCATGGATACGGTGACTCAGGAATTAGAGGACGAGGGCGTCAAAGCGTTTGCGGATGCGTTCGCGCAGTTGTTGAAAACGATCGACGAGCGCAGGGCAAGTGCTGCCTCGGATCTCGGACCGCTCGCGGAACCTGTTGCCAAACGTATCGCGCAGCTCGAAGCAGATTCCGTTCCTGACCGCCTATGGAGGCACGATCCCACATTATGGGCGACCGACCCGGAAGGACAGGC
>JAICRQ010000627.1 GCA_025966435.1 Anaerolineales bacterium
ATGATGAAGTGCTTGCCAACATGAAGCGCGGCTATACCCAAAAGGAATATCGTGACCTGATTGAGAAAATCCGGGCGAAGATCCCGGGCTGCTCCATCGCGACGGACATCATCGTCGGTTTCCCTGGTGAGACGGACGAACAGTTCATGGAAACCTATCGCGTCCTGGCTGACCTCAAGCTGGACGTCGCGCATCTGGCGCGTTATTCCTCCCGTGAAGGGACCGTCGCCACCCGCCGTATGATCGACAACGTGAGCGAAGAAGAAAAGATGCGCCGCTTCCGCCTGTTGGAAGAATTGCAGGAACAGATTGTTGCCGAGATCAATAAAAAATACCTCGGTGAAACTGTAGGCGTACTGTTCGAAGACAAAGTGAAAAACCGCTGGAAAGGCCGCACCCCCACCAATAAACTCGTCTTCGTGGAGTCGGATGAGGACCTAAAAGGCAAAATCCTGCCCGTCACCGTCACCTGGACAGGACCCTGGTCGATGCAGGCAAGCCTTGCTGGCGTACACTCGCAAAAGCAGCTTGAACTAATTACGGTTTAGCTGGTAAGGCGGAATGCGCGAAGCGTCCGCCCTACTTTTTTAAGGGAATATGAACCAAATCCGTCCGCTTGCCATCTGTGTGTTTCGTCATGGAGACTGCATCCTTGTTGCAGAGGGGTACGACTCCGTAAAACAGGAACATTTTTATCGCCCATTGGGAGGGGGAATAGAGTTTGGTGAAAACAGTGCAGAAACAATTTGCCGGGAAATACGGGAGGAGCTCAACGCCGAAATCGATGACGGAAGTTTGACGTATGTTGGCGCCATAGAGAATATTTTCCACTTTAATGGAAGTATGGGTCATGAGATCGTGATGGTGTACGATGGGGCATTGAAAGAGTTATCGTTATATGAACAGCAAGTGATCGCAGGGAAAGAAGCAAATGGAGAAGAGATCCGCGCAGTGTGGAAGAATATTGATGAATTCGGAGAGGGAAAGTCTATTCTCTATCCTACAGGTCTGCTGGACATCCTAAGATAATTTGATATCTCTCCACGTTTGGGAAGAGAAATGGAAGGCACCCCTCTTATCGGTGCTTGAGCACGTTGCCGTGAAACTTCGTGTACTGTAAGATATGGGACAATTAGTCTATTCATAGAACAAATGAAAGCGGTTAAAGGTTTCCAACGCAAGCCACTTTTACCCCTGTTGCTGACTATTACCGGCATATTGATCGGTTTGCTGCTCGCCCTCCTTGCCGTCTGGGCAGATTATGAGTCAACCGCGTATGGGTTTTCGAGACGAGCACAGGCTTCCTTCGGGGGATTAAGCTGCCCGATTTTTATGGGAAGGGGTCAAAGCAGTGTTGTTTCCATAAAGGTTTCCAATCCGACGGAGCGAACCATCTCACCGAGCGTGCGGACTGAGATCAGTACCCCGATTGAATTCGAGATGAAACTGGACCACATTCGACTGGCACCCGGGGAACAGATAAATCTTCAGAGAACCATTGGTCCGGAAAACATTGACCTTGGCATGTTTATCTTTGTAAGTACGCTTGTCTTTTCGACCTTTCCCCTCCCGGACCGCCAGACGA
>JAICRQ010000609.1 GCA_025966435.1 Anaerolineales bacterium
ATGAATTGAATTAGCCTTTTCAGAAATCACGCTTCGATTGCGCAGCGTGTATATGCCGGAGAATACCCGATTTTACTCTGGTTTTTGGTTTGTCTTTCTTTCTTGTTCGTCCCGCAGTGATTCAGAATTAAGATGGTAGGTCGCCAGCCACTCTGCCATACGTTCCCGCTCCTTGGCAACTTGCTGCTGTTCATTCTTGGCTTTGCGCGCCGCGAAGCGGCGGTTGATGTCAGATTGCACCGCGGCAGGATCCATCACATTTTCGAACGCGAGCTTGGTCCCGCCCACCGTGATATACACAGTCCCAAAGTTGAAGATGTTCCCTAAAATGCCGATGCGCTGATATTCCGTGCCGAGAATGTTTTCGAGCTGGGCGGCATTGCGTTTCTCGGTGCCAAAGGGCTCGCGGTCCACGTCAATGATCTGTTCCGCGTTGACAATGAACTGGTCATTGCTCCAGTCCATCACGCGGTAGATGAACCATCCCACAAACACGAGTAGGACGATGAAGATAGCGCTTGCCACAACGTCTATCGTGACTCCACCGCTGAATGAGATGAATGCTTCCGTGGGAGAGGCTGCCAAATACCATAACCGCCGGATAAATAAAGTGAGGGTAGCAAGTATGCCCAAGACCGGCATCCACGACTCGAGGACCAGAACCACCCAGTGCTTACGATAGATAATCGTGTCGCCGCTCTCAAGACGGAGCTTGAGGGTATTCGCCCCGAGCAATCGCAGGAAACTTGAGCGCCGGGGCGGAGGCGGGGGAGGTGGTGCAGCGTCCGTTTTCGGCTTGGGAGGAATCGGAATGCCGAGCTTCTTGCGAATCTCATCCTTCATTGCTTCCTTTTCCATGGCAACGGCGGCTGAACGCGTCCGCATCCAGTATTCCTCGATCATGCGCGCCGCCTGGTTGGGATGATCCACGTGGCTAAACGGGATCCTTCCGACGAACGTCCGCACGATCACATTTCCATAATCCAGCACACGCCCCAGCGGATTGGCTTCTACGCCTACCGAGAGGACCGTGCTCAACGCCGATTCCTGCCGGCTGTCGTAAATCCCCACGACCTTTTCCAGCCAGACCACGCGCTGGTTCGTCACGATGTAATAATCATTGCCCCAATCGACAATCAGCCACACAATCCAGGCTCCAAGAGCAAACAAGGAAACGAAGGCTGCGATCCCCACAATGAGTGATGGAACGATGGTAAACCAGGCGTAGAACAGAGATAATGGGATGAGGAGCAAAAAAACAGGTAGACCAAGATTTTGGAGCAGGATCACGCGATGTTTCCGCGCCAGGAAGTAGATCACCTCATCGGATCTTAACCATTTGAACCGAAGACGTTGCGCCAACTGACGGCTGTGGATCGCGACCGACAGATTCAACCCGAGTTGAGGGTTTTCCTTGAAAAGTCTTTCAAAATCCGCTCGTGACAAAACCAGCAGAGAGGTATCTGCCAGGGCAACGGCGGTTGCCGACCGCGTCCGATGAGCGAGGAGTGACATTTCCCCGAAATAATCCTCTCTTACGAGGCGTGCCAGCTGATATTCTTTCTTGTTCTGGGTACGGACAATGCGCACGCTCCCGCCATAAATCAAATAAAAACTATCGGCTTTCCCGCCCTGCTGGAAGATGACAGCGTCCTTTGCGTAGGAAACCTCCTGCAGTTCCGCGGCGAGCACAACCAACTCCTCATCTCCCAGGCCGTGGAAGAGATGGATCTTCTTGAGGAACGCGATTCTTGCAGAGAGTTCGATCGGCACGATTCACCGCTTTCTCAGGTATGAACTGCCTTAGATTCTATCAAATTTCACGGACGATGGTACAGCCATACGC
>JAICRQ010000427.1 GCA_025966435.1 Anaerolineales bacterium
GAGCAGACTCACCCGGACCTCTTCTGGGCGATTCGCGGCGGCGGAGGCAACTTTGGCGTTGTCACCCGCTTCAAATTCCAATTGCATGAAGTGCCAACCGTTGTGGGAGGCATGCTTATCCTGCCTGCCACGCCTGAAACGATCGCCGGATTTATCGCAGAATCAGAAGCGGCGCCCGAAGAGCTCTCAGGGATAGGCAACGTGATGACCGCGCCGCCCATGCCCTTCCTGCCGGAAGAAGTCCATGGCAAGCTCATCATCATGGCGCTCCTGGTTTACGCAGGTGAGGCAGAAGCGGGTGAGCGCGCGCTGGCGCCGTTCCGGGCGCTCGCGAAACCTTATGCGGATATGCTCAAACCGATGACCTATCCCGAGATCTATCCGCCAGAAGAGGGCGCGGGTGAATATCACCCGGTCGCGGCCTCCCTGACGATGTTTGTGGATAGGGTCGATCGCTCTGTTGCCGAGACGATCGTGGATCACCTGCAATCGTCAAGCGCTTCCATGGCAGTGGCGCAGCTGCGCGTGCTGGGAGGCGCGTTAGCGCGCGTCCCTGTGGATGCTACGGCGTTTGCTCACCGCAACTCAAAGATCATGGTGAACATCGCCGCGCTCTACGAGAAGCCCGAAGAGAAAGCAACGCATGAAGCCTGGGTCGCGGACTTTGCGTCCGCATTGCGGCAAAGTGACGAAGGCGCGTATGTCAATTTCCTCGCGGAGGAAGGCGAAGAGCGTATCCGCGCCGCGTACCCTGGATCCACATGGGACCGGCTTGCAGAAGTCAAGGCGCGTTACGACCCGACGAATCTCTTTCATCTCAATCAGAATATCCAACCCGTGAGTTCCTAATGCAGGGATTCAAAACCATCGATGAATACATCAACGCGTTCCCTGAAGATGTGCAAAAGATTTTGAATCAGCTCCGGCAAACCATCAAAGACGCCGCGCCGGAAGCGGAAGAAACCATCAATTATCAGATGCCGACATTTACTTTGAATGGCAATCTGGTGCACTTCGCGGCGTTCAAGAATCATATCGGGTTTTACCCCACGCCGGCCGGTATTGAAGCATTCAGGGAAGAACTGGCTCCTTATAAAGGAGCGAAAGGCTCGGTACAGTTTCCCATCGACCAACCCCTTCCACTTCCGCTGATCCGCAAAATCGTGGAATATCGAGTGAAAGAAAATTTGGAACGGAAGCCAAAAAAGAAAAGCACTGCCAAGAAGAGCCAATAAGGAGAAACAAGATGATCAAGAAGTTCGCAGGCGTATCGATTTGGAGTGAAGACTTGCATAACCTGTTGCCGTTCTACCGGGATATGCTGGGTCTCAAAGTGGTTCATGAATCAGAAGGCTTTGTTGTGTTGGGTGAGGATCAATCGGATTGGCCCACGTTAGGGCTGGGGACTCACAGCGAAGTTCACGGACGCAACCCCGATCCGGCGCGGCACATGGTGGGGTTCGAAACCGACGACCTGACGGCAGAGAGCCAGCGTCTGAAAGAAGCCGGGGTCGAGTTCATCGAGGAGCCTACAGAGTATGGCGCTGACATGTCGATTGCCACGCTGAAAGATCCCGAAGGGAATCTGGTGCAGCTCTGGCAATACCGCGGTTTGAGCTAACGAGTCCGTTGTGGTTGATGTTCTGCTTCAGCCCTGGTCGGAGGGCGACCTTCCTCTGCTCCAAAAACTGCTGGGTGACCCGGGCATGATGGAGTATCTCGGTGGGCCGGAGAGCCCGGAACAGATTCTCCGGCGCCATCAACGCTACCTGCATCTCCCGGAAGAAGGAGCCGATCATATGTTCAGAATTTCCCTGAAAGCCAGCGATGAAGGCGTAGGCAGTGTTGGCCACTGGAAAAAGACATGGCGGGAGCAATCTATGTATGAGATAGGCTGGCTTGTCCTGCCAGCCTATCAGGGACAAGGGATTGCGACGAAAGCCGCCGCGGGAGCGATCGAACATGCTAGGCAGGCGCCGAAGTACCAGTACATGCATGCATTCCCTTCCGTAGAGAACCCGGCTTCGAACGCGATCTGCCGCAAGCTTGGCTTCACCCTGTTGGAGGAATGCCAGTTTGAGTACCCGCCCGGGCGCTCGATGGTGGTCAACGATTGGTGTCTGGATCTGTTGGAAACGTAAAATCCCTTAACCCTGGACGAATGGAGAATTGAATTTAGAGTATGAAAACTTTCCACCTCATTCTGGCAAACTCACTTGTGGCTTTTGTCGTCAATAATTTTGTATGGTTTGCCGTCACCTTCTGGGTATTCCTGGAAACCAGGTCTGTGATCGCAACATCGATCATGGCAGGCGTGTTCACATTGACCGTTGCCTTCTCGGGTTTCCTGCTCGGCTCCCTCGTCGACCGCTATCCAAAGAAACGGGTAATGATGCTTTCAAGCGTTGTCTCCCTTGTCTTGTATACAATCGCCGGTCTTATCTTTATCACGACATCGAGTGAAGAACTGAAGGATGCCTCGAGCGTAAGGCTCTGGGTATTCATCGTGCTGACGCTGCTCGGTGCAATCGGCGGCAATTTACGCGGGATTGCGATCTCTACCCTGGTGACCATCCTGGTTCCTGAAGACGAGAGAGATAAGGCGAATGGACTCGTGGGCACTGCTAACGGCGTGGCATTCCTGGGTGCTTCCATTTTCAGTGGACTGGCAGTTGGCTATCTTGGCATGTCTTGGGTGCTGGGGATTGCAGTTGTGGCGAGCTTGTTGGTGATTGCGCATCTGGCGACACTTACCATTCCTGGGTTTCCGAAAAAGATACGGCATTCCCACGACGGTGAACCAGAGCACGAGCATGACCACGATCATCAGGGTGTGGATGTTCGTGGGACGATCCGTGCCATTCGATTGGTGCCGGGCCTTTTCGGACTCATCTTCTTCCATACTTTTAATAACTTCTTGGGCGGCATTTTCATGTCGCTGATGGATGCCTATGGTTTGTTATTAGTGTCCGTTCAGGTATGGGGCATCTTGTGGGGTGTTCTGAGCCTCGGGTTTATCGTCGGAGGTATGGTTGTCGCCAAGTACGGGCTGGGGAAGAATCCTTTGCGCACACTCTTCCTGGCGAATATTGTGATGTGGACAATTTGTAGCGTCTTTACCTTGCAGGCTTCGATTGTGCTTCTTGCTATTGGTATGTTCGTCTGGTTGTGCTTGATTCCGGCTGTCGAAGCCGCGGAGCAGACCATTTTGCAAAAAGTGGTCGAGCCGGAACGGCAGGGACGTGTGTTCGGGTTTGCCCAGAGCGTGGAGCAGGCGGCCTCGCCCATCACAGCATTTCTGATCGGGCCGATCGCGCAGCTGATCTTCATCCCATTCATGACGACGGGTGCAGGTGCGGATACCATTGGTGCCTGGTTCGGGACGGGTACTGATCGAGGTCTCGCACTGTTGTTCACGGTCGCCGGGTTGATTGGACTGGCCGTCACGTTGCTGGCAATGCGTTCGAATGCCTATCGGTCATTGTCAGAACGGTATACAAAAGAAGAGCAGGAACAAGAGTTGCCGGAACCCACCCCTGCCTGATCAGTTGATCGTTGTCACTCCCGTAAAAGGAATTCAGATGGACCAGCCAGATCTTGGAAGCATCGCGCGAACTATCATCAACTCGATCGTGTACATGGTGCTCGGAACGGCGGATGAGGCCGGGCGACCCTGGACTTCTCCTGTATACTTTGCTTCCGA
>JAICRQ010000405.1 GCA_025966435.1 Anaerolineales bacterium
AACTACAGCAATTAGCAAAAAGGCATCAGTGTACCTATTCTCGATACGCGGATGATATTACTTTTTCAACAAGTCGCTCTAGTTTTCCATTTGCGCTTGCACATCTATCCCATATTGGACAGGTTGAAATAGGAAAAGAATTGATAGATATCATTATTGAAAATGGTTTCCAAGTAAACTCCCCAAAAACTCGCTTACAATCCCGGAGTCTACGCCAAGAAGTAACAGGTCTTACAGTAAATAGATATCCAAATGTTCAAAGAAGATATATAAAAAGACTTCGTGGCATTTTATATGCATGGAAAAAGTACGGGGTTGAATCGACAGCAAGCAGGTATTTTAGCAATTACGCAGGCAACAACCATAAAAAACCTAACTCGCATCAACCATCTTTCGAAAAAATCGTTTTAGGGAAAATTGAATTTATTGGTATGGTGAAAGGTAAAAAAAGCCATGTCTATCTCGATTTATTATCAAAACTTAATGCACTTTCTCCGGGGCTCATCAAAGAGTCTAAGCTTTCAACAATACATCTATCATTCACAAAACCGTTTATTTACACAGAAGGAAAAACTGACAGAAACACATTCAAGCAGCACTTGCGGGACTAAAACTAAGAGGGTTTTTTTCTAATCTTGATCTAGATTTTCGAGATAGTGAAGAAGCAGAAGGATATAAAAACTTACAGAAAAGACTGAAGTATTCTCATGAGGAATTAGAAAAACACACGCGTCCCCACATTTTTATTTTTGACCGGGATGTTGATAAAAAAACTTTCGAAGAATTAAGAGGTAATGAAGATTATCACTATTGGAGCAATAAGGTTTATTCGTTTTTCCTCCCTATCCCTAAACATCGCGAGGAAATGTCAGAAATTTGCATTGAATTTTATTATAAGGACGGAGATATCATCAGGCCTGACAAAAAAGGTAAACGCCTATACCTGAGCAATGAATTTAATCCGAACTCTGGGTTTCACTTATCAGATACTTTAATTTGTAAAGATTTTCATAGGCTTAAGGGTGAATTGAAAATTATTGATAATCATGTTCTCGACAGGGAAGGAAATCCTGTGACTATCTCAAAAGATCAATTTGCAGACAATGTCTTGAAATCAAAACCTGGTTTTGAGAACACAGACTTTTCCGGATTTATGCCATTGTTTGAAAAGATATCTATGATAATTTCTGATTCTGATAGTAGTGAAGAATGATCTTCAGCTTGTGACTTTTTATTTCTAAATGAGCACTAGGCTCAAATTCTTCTCTTTTGTTGTAAATTATTGTGGTTGTGAATAGAGTATCAACTGCGTACACCGAAACATCGCAATCGTTTTCCCGCTGGCGTCGTCGGTCACTTCTGCATCCCATACCTGAGTGGTCCGTCCGCTGTGAACGCGTGTGGCAACGCAGGTTATTATCCCTTCGCGGGCGGTACCGAGAAAATTGCTCTTTAGCTCGATGGTGGTAAGGTTCTGCGCGCCGTCCGGGAGGTCTGCGAGGGTGCCATAGCCGCAGGATGTATCTGCCAGAGCAATGATCGTTGCGGCGTGCAGGTATCCGTTGGGCGCGAGCAGTTCAGGACGCAGAACGAGGCGACTGGTGAAACGCCCGGGCTCGGCACTGGTAAATTCAATGCCGATCAGCCCTGGCAAAAAGCCTTGACTGCGCGCGTTAAGCTGTTCGATGCTGATCATCGATTAAAAGTATAGCATAGGCAACTTTCCCCCTTCGATCCTCGATTCTATTTAGCGATAGTAAGCTGTGTCAACCAGTCGCCCATCCGGGGTGATGTATCCGCTCCAGGTGGCATGGTCTGCTTGATTGATCAGAAGGACCTGCTGGTTATTGTTCTCCGTTGTTGTGCCTCGGATCATCATAAGCCAGTCGCCGCTGCGAAAATGGTATTCGCCTTCCGGCACTTCTCCACTCTCTGGCTGCCAGTCCGCGCTCGGCGGGATGCCCTGCAGGCGAGCGGAGGAAAGCAGATAATCCAGCACCTGGGTCCGTGCTGCCTCTACCGCCGCGGGGCGCGCGACCTCTTCCCCACCCGTAATCGGGAGAAATGTTCGCTCCTGGGGCTGAGACCGGCAGCCTGTAAACAACAGCACTACGGAAATACAAAGGGAGAACTTACGAAGTGTCCCATGGTTCATTTTCCACCTCCTTACTCCTTGCGGATGAACCAATGCCTGCGTTCAGCATAGCACTTTGGCAGGCGTTTTACAACCCGTCAGAGCCATCTTGGCAATTCTCTAATAATTGATCATTTGACCCAAGTCCCCGACTTCCCACTCTCTGATACAATCACCCCACGAATCTCTAATCTCCAATTACTAATCTCTAATTACCAACATATGCCTTCCGATACCCAAGTCATCTTTTCCATGAATCGTGTGGGGCGCTTCGTCCCGCCGAACAAGCAAATCCTGCGCGATATTTCGCTCGGCTTCTATTATGGCGCCAAGATCGGCGTACTCGGTCTTAACGGCGCGGGCAAGTCCACCCTGCTGCGCATCATCGCGGGGCTCGATAACGATTACACCGGTGAGATTTCCCGCAGTCCTGGTTACAGCGTCGGTCTGCTGGCGCAGGAACCCGCCCTCGATGAAACCAAAACCGTAATTGAGGTCGTGAGAGAAGCCGTCCAGCCAATTGTGGATCTCATGGCACGCTACGATGAGGTCAACGCCAAGTTTGCCGAGCCGGATGCCGATTTCGACGCGCTGGTGGCGGAGCAAGCCAAGCTGCAGGACGAGCTGGACAAGCACGACGCCTGGAACCTAGATAGCCGCCTCGAGCTGGCGATGGACGCCCTGCGTTGCCCGCCGCCGGACATGCCGGTCAACGTGCTCTCGGGCGGTGAGAAACGCCGTGTTGCGCTCACCAAGCTTCTGCTCACCGAGCCGGACATCCTCCTGCTCGACGAGCCCACCAACCACCTCGACGCCGAGTCCGTGGCGTGGCTGGAGCATCACCTGCGCGAGTACAAAGGCACGGTCATCGCCGTTACGCACGACCGCTACTTCCTCGACAACGTCGCCGGCTGGATCCTCGAGTTGGACCGCGGCTACGGCATCCCCTGGAAAGGCAACTACTCCTCCTGGCTCGAGCAAAAACAGGAGCGCATTCGTCAGGAAGAGAAATCCGAATCAAAGCGACAGAAGACTCTCGAGCGCGAGCTCGAATGGATTCGCATGTCGCCGAAGGCGCGCCAGTCGAAAGGACAGGCACGCGTCAATTCCTATGAAAAGCTGTTGAACCAGGAAGCCGAATCGCGCCGCGAAGACCTGGAGATCTACATCCCGCCCGGTCCGCGACTGGGCGATGTGGTCTTTGAGTTTGATAACGTCACCAAATCCTTCGAGGACCGGCTCATCCTGGATGACTTCAGCGCTACCGTTCCCCCGGGTGCCATCGTGGGAGTCATCGGTCCGAACGGCGCCGGCAAGACAACCCTGCTGAAGATGATCGTCGGCAGGGAACAGCCCGACAGCGGCTCCATCCATATCGGCGAAACCGTCAAACTGGCGTACGCCGATCAATCGCGCACCCTTGACCCCGATAAAACTGTCTATGAGGAGATCTCACAGGGCGCAGATACACTCGAGCTGGGGAATCGCAAAATCAACGCGCGCGCTTATTGCGCCTCCTTCAACTTCCTCGGCGCAGACCAGCAGAAGAAGGTTGGCGTGCTTTCCGGCGGCGAGCGCAACCGCGTCCATCTGGCGAAGACCCTCACCGAGGGCGCGAACGTACTCCTGCTCGACGAACCAACCAACGACCTGGACGTCAACACCTTGCGTGCACTGGAAGGGGCTCTGGATGAATTCGCCGGGACCGCTATGGTCGTCAG
>JAICRQ010000380.1 GCA_025966435.1 Anaerolineales bacterium
CCGCCCGAGGATCGAATCAACGTCCGGCTCGATCTGGAGAATATCATCATCGAAGGCGCCCGCCAACTGCGGGAGTGGGAGCAGCTGCAGGATGAAATTCCCAGCCTGGATATGGCACTTAAGTTTACGGACCGACCGCTGAAGAACGTCAGTTTGAGTGTGGAAGAATGGCGGGTCGTTTCTTACATCAATCCTAAGAATACAATGAAGCAGATCGCGCAAACGAACAAAATGAACGATCTGGAGATCCGCCGGATTGTGTACGGGCTTTTGCAGGCAGGATTGGTGGAAATCGTCCGGCCAGAAGGCATGGTGATCCCCATGAGTCCCAAGACCTTCCCTACACAGAACAAGGAAGAACAGAAGTCCCTGGTCAACAGGTTAATTGGACGAATACGTTCGCTGTAAGCTTCGAGACAGAAGGATAAGCGTTTATGCAAACAGTCAAAATGGTGGTCACAGGTCCCTTCAGTGCTGGCAAGACGGAGTTCATTCAGTCGGTCAGCGAAATTGACGTTGTCTCGACCGAACGCAAGATTTCCAGCGCTGCAGAACGCTCCGTCAAAGAATCAACCACCGTCGCCATGGACTTTGGCCGCATCACAGTGGATGAAGACCTCGTCCTGTATCTGTTTGGTACACCAGGGCAGAAACGTTTCGATTTCATGTGGGAGATCCTTTCGGAGGGGATGCTCGGGTTTATTGTAATGGTCGACAGCACCCGCCCCGAGACCTTCCGCGAGGCGCGCTCGATCCTCGAAACCTTCCGTGCCTATGCCCCCACGCCCTATGTAGTGGCTGCTAATAAGCAGGATAAGGAAGATGCCTGGGACCTCGAAGATATGCGCCATGCTTTGCGGTTGGACAGCAAGGTGAAATTCCTTCCCTGTGTTGCTACTGATAAAGCGACTGTGAAATCTGTCCTTCTTGAATTATTGTATAGCATCCTGGCGGAAATGGAGTCGGGCGGCTAGGGGAAACCCGTTTGTAAGAAGTCGTGTCATCGATTACCACCGATCAAGGGATTGTTCATTACGAAGTCTACGGGCGTGGTAAGCCCGTTATTCTTCTACATGGCTGGCTGGGTTCATGGGGTCTCTGGCAGGAGACGATGAGCTTTTTAGGCAGGTATTATCGCACCTATGCATTGGACTTTTGGGGGTTTGGTGAATCAGGCAAGAAGCGCGAAACCTATGCCGTGCAGGATTTTGTCAGCCTTGTAGATCAATTTATGGAGCAGTTGGGCATTGTCAAAGCGCCGCTGGTGGGACACAGCATGGGCGGGACAGTCAGTCTTTCGGTTGCGATTCGTTACCCCGAACGTGTGAGCAAAGTTGTCGTAGTGGGTTCTCCAATGGTGGGGTCCTCGCTGGCACCTTTGCTGAAAATTGCGGGGTACCGTCCCAGCGCGTTCTTTCTCTTCAATATGATGGGTCCGTTTCGAGCCTGGATGAAACACTACTACTCCCGAGTTATTTGTTCCGATCCTCGTTTCCCTGAGATGATGGATCGTGATCTCTCCCGCACAACGTTGGAGTCATTCCTGCTTTCGATCGCGTCTCTTCGGCGCACTGACCTGCGCCCGTTGCTCGATCAGATCAAGGTCCCTGCGATGGGAATCTACGGCGACCTGGACAAAGTCGTTCACCCAAAGCAATGGCAGCCCATGCAGAAAGGGATCCCTCACGCGTACATTGAGAGATTCCCGGCCGCCGGGCATTTCCCCATGCTGGAAGAGCCTCAAAACTTCTCCGAGCGGTTAAAATCATTCCTAGACAGAGACGAACCCTCTCTTACGCCCAGGACGTCTACATCTCTATCTCCTACCCCCTCTGTAACCTTATGACAACTCCTACAACCACACAATTTAATTATCCAAACCGAATGGGGCGGATCATCCTTTTATCTATGGAAGAGGTGATGGGGCGGAATGGTGTGAACGCGGTTCTGAATCTCGCCTCTCTTTCGCCGCTAGTCGAAAATTACCCTCCAGATAACACAAGCCTGGGTTTTCCTTTTTCGACGGTCAGCAACATCACAGAAGGAATGGAACATGCTTACGGTCCGCACGGCGGGCGGGGGCTTGCCTTGCGCGTCGGGCGTGCCTGTTTCAATTATGGTGTGCGTCAGTATGGAACACAGCTGGGATTGACGGAAATGGCATTCCGCCTGTTGCCGTTGCCGGCAAAACTTCATGCGGGCGCAAAAGCTTTTGCAGAACTATTTAACAAGTTTACGGACCAGCAGGTCCGTGTGGAGGAAGAGGATGGAAGGCTGCTCTGGCATATAGAGCGCTGCCCGCTCTGCTGGGAACGCAAAACCCATGACCCGGTTTGTCATCTGGCGGTGGGACTGTTGCAGGAAGCTTTGTACTGGGTCAGTGGTGGAAAAGTGTTCAATGTGGAAGAAAAAACATGTATTGCCGCGGGGGATAAGACCTGTACGATTGTGATCGACCAGTCTCCAATTTATTAGTCATAACAAAACTGTAATCTATATTGCAGGATGCGTATAAACAGGAACTTGCCGTCCCTGTTTTATTCATTTTGTGGAATAATTGCTCATAGCTATGCTCAAGGTTATCCTCAATGCTCCTCATCCGATAACACCGTTTAATGAACCTGCACGGGATCTGCGCATACAAAACTCTCCTCTCTGGCTACATCAACGTAACGTCCTTGCCCCATATACGACACGTGAAGTCGAGTTGAAACCGGGTCAACGGTTCCCGCAACAACGTGATGAGATGGTGGTCTACCGGGATAATCTGTTCTTCGATGAAGAATACATCCATACGTTTATTTCGTTAGCACGCCGGAAGAAGACTCCCTGCCGCGCTGCATTTTCCGCAGATGACCCTGCATTTAAAGAACATGCCCTGCCACTTTCTACCTCCTATACCCCGGCAGGGGAGTTATTCCTCATTGATTTGTGGTACTACCCGAATGGCCCCGTTGCGGATGCCGAACCCCTGGTGATCGATCTGGGGTTATCGGAGATGGGTTATTACCATGTGCCAACCTATATGGCAGATCAAAGCGGCGACTTAACCTTTCAAGTCCCGTTGCGTGCGCTGATCGCCATCGACTCCTGGGTGCATATTTTTATCGCAGATGTGGTATTTGGCTTATTTTCGCGCGGTGCGCGTTTCGAAAAGCGCCTCAATGAAGAGCTCGGGTTCAAGTTAAGGATTCTGGCGAAGGCTTTGTATGAGGGCAGGCAGGTGCTCGAGTGCTCGGAACTTGTTACGGTCGGACGGAATTGCAGTATCGACCCGCGTGCAATCATCCATGGACCTACCACGATTGGCGATAACGTCACGATTAACGCTGGCACGGTAATCGAGAACTGTATTATCGGCAGCAATGTCAATATTTCCCAAGATGTTCAGTTGATGTTATCGGTGGTGGGGGATGGTGCCTTCCTGCCGTTCAAATCCGCGCTGTTTATGACCACAGTGATGGAAAACAGCATGATCGCCCAAAATACCTGTCTGCAAATGTGCGTGGTAGGACGCAATACCTTTATCGGTGCTGGCTCTACATTTACAGATTACAACCTCATCCCATCACCCATTCGCGCGCTCGATGGACAGGGAAGGTTGAATTTTTCGAATCGCCCCGTAATCGGCAGTGCCGTTGGGCATAACTGTCGGTTAGGGTCTGGGATGGTTGTATACCCTGCCCGCACGATCGAATCAGACGTTGTCCTCGCCGCCTCCCAAGACCGCCGGGTCATCGACAAAGATATCCGTTATGAAGATAGTGACCATCACAAACTCAAAGCTGCGGGTCTGCACCGACGGTTATATCCTCGTCCAGGCGAGAGCCAGCTGGAATCCTGGTAAGACGTGGATACATTTGCATTCATAATCCATCCCATCGACCCGAAACGGGATGTGAGCCGAAAGTTTCCCCTGCTCGGACGTCTGCTAAGCGAGAGACAGATCGACTTCTTCTCCACCTTCTTCCCCCCGGTGTTCATCTCGGAGATTGAAGGAATTACATCCCAGGCGACTGGCAAGGAAATAAAAGGATGGTTTCTCGCC
>JAICRQ010000549.1 GCA_025966435.1 Anaerolineales bacterium
ATACCTGTGGTCTCGATATGTTCCTCGCTCTCGCTCGGAACTACTCGACCACCGAGGGAGAGTTGTTTTATGAACGTATCCGAAGCGATCAGAACGAAACGGGCAATCCGTAAATTTCAGGATAAGCCATTACCCGATGACGTCATCCATACCATTTTGAATGCGGGGCGAAGATCACAATCTTCAAAAAATGAGCAGGCGTGGCATTTCATTGCCATCCGCGACAAGGCGATACTGGAAGCACTCTCGAAATGCGGCACGTACGCTGGACATCTGGCGGGCGCGGCGGTGGCTGTCGCGATCCTCACACCAGACCCCACCGCCAAATTCCAGACGCTGTTCGACGCGGGGCAAGCCGCGGCGTTCATGCAGCTTGCGGCCTGGGAGCTGGGAGTAGGCTCGGTACCTGCTTCGATCTATGAGGGAGAGAAGGCGCGTGAGATTTTGGGTTTCCCACCGGAGTGGCATCTGCGGATGGCGTTGTCGTTTGGGTATCCGCTGGACGAGGAGAAGTTATCCGCCACGCCTAAGAAAGGCGGACGAAGGTCGCTGGAAGAAATTGTGCATTGGGATACATGGTAAGCATAAACAGAGAGGAAGCACGGAATGGATGAAATGAAATATGCCATGCTCACGGAAGTGTTAGGTCAAGGGAAGGCTGAGATTATCGAAAGCTTTCTGAAGTCCGAAGGAATTAATGTGGTACTCGTTCAAGACTCGCTTTCGCAATCGGCATACCCGAATCCATTTGCTCCTGTCCAAATCTTTGTCCCTAAAGAGGGAATGCAGAAGGCGCGCGATTTACTGAAAACGTTTGAAGACTCCCTGGATGATGCAGTTGATCCTGAGGAAGAATAACATTGATCAGCTAAGACGGGCTGTAAGCGGGTAGCTCGAGTGTATCCAGAAAGTATGGCAGCATCTTATGCCACCAGGGCCAATCATGGTTGACGTCGTACCCCCAGATGTCAATCCAGTGCGGAATGCCCTTCTGTTCGAGGATGTGTTTGAGAGCACGGGCATCCTCCAGCATTTCCTCCTCCCAGGTACCCTGACCGACGCCGACGATAATATGACTCTGGCGATACTGGCTGAGATACCAGGGATCGCTCATATTGGGAAGATACGCTAACGGCGTGTTGAAATAAACATTATCATCCATGTAATCCCCGATGAAATGATTGAGGCGGAACAAACCGCTGAGGGCGATAACGGTATCAAAAATATCGGGGTGGCGAAAGAAGAAATTTGCAGCGTGATAGGCGCCCATGCTCACGCCGGTCGTCATGAATTTTTGGTCGGTGTTCCCGCTATGTTGGCGCATGAATGGGACCACTTCTCCTATGACATAACGATCATAATCCTGATGGCGGCGCGCCCGGTCGGCGGGATGCGCTCCCCAGTTCACCCAGGATTGGCTGTCGATGCTATCTACCGTAAATAGCTTGATCTGGCCTGAATCAATAAACCTCGATAGTGTATTTATCATCCCCCAGTCTTCAAAATCGTGAAAGCGCCCCTGCTGTGATGGAAAGACCAACATCGGCTTGCCGTAATAGCCATAGACTTTCAGCTCTATGTCATGCCCGAGGCTGGGGCTGAACCACTTGTGATATTCGATCTGCATTGTGACCTCAACGAATGAAAGTTTGCTATAGGGCGCTCAGTGGGGAAGCAACGATGTGATCCTGAATGAAGTTTGCAATCGAAAGGACTTCTTCTAGGTCGGGTGAGCGCACCAAATAACCGTAATCTCCTAACGCCGCGCTGAACACGCCGCTGATCGCTTCGTGATGACAAATCTTGTCTTTGTACCTAGAGAAGATCCCCTCATCGCTGTGGGTGTAGGAACGGTTGAACTTGCGCCCCACGTAACCGCAGAAATATTTGTGAGTGTAATCCGGATACGGAAAGCCCTTCCCGGCAATGATGCTTGCCCAGGCGTTGTAGATGTCGATATCGCAGGAGTAGTTGAACATATCGGTGGTGAGGCCGCCGGGGGGACGCATGTTCACTTCCAGGGCGAGGAGCTCCCCCGTCTCATGCAAGCGGAAGAACTCGAAGTGGAAGAAACGCTCGCGGACGTCGAAGGCTTCGAGCGTGCGCTGCCCCAGCGCTTGCACATCAGCAGGGATTTCGCGCAGGGTGTAGTAGTAGACCAGATCGTCGTTCAGGACGGTTTCCATGATGCCGGAGCTATAAAACAGTGAATTTGTGAACACAGGTGTTCCCTCTCGATTGGTGAGCCCGTCGAACGTAATGATTTGACCATGGACAAACTCTTCGAAAAGATAGTCCACCGGTGGTTTGGTCTCAAAGAATTTCTTCAATTCATCCTGATTGTGGATCTTATAGGTCGCTGCCGCGCCGACGCCGACATCCGGCTTCGCCACAAGCGGATACCCTGTCTGCTCGATCAATTCCTGCGCCTCTTCCATGGATTTGACAACATTCCCCCGCGCGACCTTGATCCCCGCATTGACAAACGTTTCGCGCATCAGAGACTTTCGTTTGATCCTGCCGATCTGGTCGGTTCGTATTCCCGGAATGTTGAAATCGGTGCGCAGGCGGGCTTCGGTCTCGAGCCAGTATTCGTTGTGTGAGTCAAGACGATCAAGTTTGCCGTAGTAGTGGGTGAAATACCCCAACGCACGCAGAAGCTCATCGTAGGAGTGCATATTGTTGACACGGTAATATTCTCTCAGTGAAGACTTCAACTCGG
>JAICRQ010000150.1 GCA_025966435.1 Anaerolineales bacterium
GGCGGCGAGTGGATTCGTTTCTCCTACGCCACACCGGTCGAACGGACGGAAGGCGCGTTCAAGAGACTGATGGAAGGGCTGGAGGGATTGAAGAAGTAGAAAGTGGAAAGTAGAGAAGAGGAAAGATTATGGCTGACCTACAACGAGAAGAGATTCTATCTATTAATCAAAAGGGATGGAACAGAGTTGCTCCCTTGTTTTATGGCGGAACGGCTTTGCCTGTATACGGTCCATTGGCGACTACAGAGGATGAGCTGAACTTAATTCCTGATCTTGATGGAAAGAGAGTTCTGGAATTGGGCTGTGGGAGTGGTCATAGCCTTGCTTATCTTTGGGAAATGAGAAATTCCAGGGAATTGTGGGGGCTTGATTTTTCGGAAGCACAGATTTCCTTTACGAAGGAATTGCTTGCAAAGAAGGGTATTCCCGCCAAGTTATTTTTGTCTTCGATGGATGAAAACCCCGGTATTCCTGAGAATTATTTTGATCTAATCGTCTCAATTTACTCCCTCGGATGGACGCCTGATTTATCTCACACGCTTGCATTGGTGCACTCTTATCTGAAACCTGGTGGAATATTCATCTTTAGTTGGGAGCATCCCGCCTACCGTTCTTTGCGCTATGATGCAGGCATTGCGAAATATGTTTTCGAAACTTCTTATCTAGATGAAGTCCCCGCACTCAATCCCTCATGGCGGGAGGTCGAAATCGTCATCAATCATCGCAGGCTGTCCACCTACCTCAATGCCATAATACAGTCAGGTCTGATCTTGGAGCAGATCGTAGAAAGTGAGCCAAATACTGCTCTGGCAAGGGAACAGGATTTGGCGCCCGAAAAGTGGTATAGCGTTCCGCGGTCGAAATTAATGCCAACCACCTTTATTGTAAAGGCAGAGAAACCGACCTCGCTGAAACTATAGAGCGTATCACCCACCAATTTTTACTTTCCACCTTCCCTTCTCTTTCTACTTTCCTCATTCGTTCACTCACCGCATGCCTTAGGACCTTCTCATGCCCTCCCAACAATTCGCCGACAAATACCTCCTCGCCGTAGAGCAAGCCATGAAGGAAAAACCTTCTGGTGGACTCAATGGCTTCGAACAGGAATGGAATCTTCTCGATGAAGACCTGCGTCCGTTGCTTACCGTGGGCGCGGGACCCAGCCAGCACTCCTTCGTGGATTATCTGCGCGCCGAGTGCATCCCGCCCTGGCAGGCACAGTTCAGCCAGCTCGAAGTCTTCCACTGGATGATCGAATGGGCGACGCGTCCCTATTACAGTCCGCGCGGGGCGATCTACGAAGCGCGCCTGATGGAAGCCTCGCTGATCAACGCGCTGCACCGCGCAGGGGGCAATTTTGGCGAACGCCTCCATTACTGGCACGGCAATCTGCTTTTCCTCACCGATATCGGTCATCATTCCATCCCCGGAAATTGGGGGATTGCCAAACGACGCTATCTCGAAAAATGCGTGGATCTCTATGATGGCGGGTTGGCGGTCTCGGGCATTCACACCAACATGTCGTTGCCGGATCCACTTTTCGCGTGGGACTTCATGCATCTCAGTTCTACCGAACGAGGCGACCAACATCTGGATGAATTCAAGTCCGAGTTTTATATAACAGCATCTCGTTTACTGCGAGCCTTCGCTTCACTCTTTATTGCTACCAGCGCCTCCACACCGATGCGGGCTGAAGTCCGCGGTGGACGGGCCGTGGTTGCCCTCACCGAGTTTGACTCAGTTCGCAATCTCACCTTTCCGAACCCGCCGGCGATCGACTTACCTGACCTCTATCGTTCTTATAACGATTACCTGGAAATCTCGTACGACCTCGTGCGCCGCGGCGTCCGCTTTGGGAACAACAACTGGACTCCGGTCCGCGCTCGGAGCTTTGCTGAACCCGTCGAGCGGATCATCTCCACGACGAGCGACCAGATCGCCTCCCTCTACGCTCGCGGCTTGTTCGCGGCGGGCGAAGCGACTCCGCCAGAGGAGATGGCGCTGCAGATCGAAAAGCAAAACCTGATGGCACGCATCAACCTGCCGATGGGGCGCGTGGAGATTCGCACCGATGAGGGGGGACATGCTCTCGACCTGGATATCGCCAATCTGACACTTAAGCATCTTCTGCTTCTGCGCATCTACTCCGACCCGACGTTTGCGCGCGGCTTTCGATATGACCGTGAGGATATCACCCGCGCCCGCGCGAATGAAACGCTTGCCGCGAAACATGGCTTGCGCGCCGAGATCGAAAACCCGCTGACGGGCAAGCCAGTTTCCATACGTGCATTCCTCAAATGGACTCTAAACGAAGTGAAGCCGCTGGCTAAGGCATTGAATATTTGGAACGACTTGCATGCGCTAGTCGAAATGTCTGAGGGCGGACGTAATACCGCGGAAAAACTTCGCGCTCGACTCCAAATGGAACTTGGCGAGAACGATGAGGTCCCGTTGAGCATATTGAGAGAGCTCTTCTATGAACGCGAAGCCCAGGTCAAAGCCGATGTGGAGCGGATTGTTTCCGAACATGGTTCCTTAGGCGCAGACGCCTCCAAAATTGGAGAGTTCATCCAGCGTTCCCGTGACGTCGTGAGACAGATCCCAACGGCGCCGATTCGTTTCCGTCCGAGAACGCAAGCCGTGATCGAAATTTCATATCCAGATAAGACTTCTGAAATTCTCGACCTGGCGCAACAGCTCATTCGTATTCCATCGGTGACCGCGTCTCCCAACGAACGCCTCGACGAAGTCCACCGCGCAGGCTCGTTAATCGACGATTATCTGAAGAACGCAGGTCTCGAAGTGAAGTTCTTCGACGGCAAATATCCGGCTATTTATGCAACCTTTCCAGTCTCCACGCAAAGCGTCCAATCTCCAATTCTCTTAACAGGTCACTTTGACGTCGTCGAACCCGACTCCGATGACGCTCAATTCATGCCTCGTATTGAGGGCGATTATCTCTGGGGACGCGGCGCGGCAGACATGAAGACTGTCGTTGCCACGTATCTCGTCTGGATGAAAGACAGGATGAAATCGGGTAAACCACTCCCTAACATTTCCCTGATGCTGGTGGGGAACGAAGAGAACGGCGAAGCTGAAGCCTGGGGTACGCCTTTTGTGCTAAAGGAGTTGAATCTTGCTCCGGCGCTATTTATCGCAGGCGAGCGGACAGGTGAAAAAGGAAACGAACCCTTTGGCGAGATCTGTATGGAGAATCGCGGCGTCATGCGCTTTGATGTGATCGCACACGGCGCGAGAGGTCACAGTGGCGTGGCAGGCACAGGCGACCTGAGCGAGAAGCTCATCGCGGCGCGCTCTGCTCTGAATGAGATCTTTGCTCAACATCTCACGCTTAAGTCTTCGGATGGGTGGCAGTCTCAGGCGAAATTTCCCTTTATTAATGTCGGGACGCCCGGCATCTATAACGTTACAGCGGCGGAAGGGATTCTGGGTGTTGAGATCCGCCCCATCCCCGAGGATGACCTTCAAGGTTTACGGTTAAAGGTAGAGGAATACTGCAACGAGAACGGGCTTGAACTGTGCGTGAGCGTCATGGAGAATGGCGTCGCCTGTTCGCCAGATAACCCGGCTCTTCAGGTCTTAATCGAAGCCGTAAAAACAGCTTCCGGCTCGGATCCTATTCTTGGAAAGAAACTCCCGGGCACGAGCGCGCGGTTTGCCCCCGGTGGGCAGGCGGTCATTTGGGGGCAGTCGGGCCTGGGACCCCACGCGAAGGATGAAAGGCATTACATCCCGAGCATCGAGCCGTATTATAGAGCTTTAAGCGAATTAGCAAAATTATGGAAATAGAAAAACTGATTGCTGCTCTGGAAGAAACAATTACGCATTTACAAAAGTCACAATCATCCGGTTCATCCAATATGTCAGCCGAAGAAATCATTCGGAAACTCGAGGTTGAAATTTCCAAAGCCAGGAACGCAAAACCAACGGACGTGTACACACTGGAACTTCTCTTTGCCCCGACAGGTGTGATTCAAGAAACCTCGATCGATAATGGATGGGGATCTCGATTCCTGCGTATTGCAGACGTTGTGGATGAATTCATTGGTGGGTAAGTGAAACTCTCTCAACAAGCCGTTGCGGTTCTCCAGGCAATTTTTGTGACCGTGCTATGGGCTTCCTCCTGGGTGCTGATCAAGTTTGGTCTGCGCGCCGATCTGCCCGCGCTGACCTTTGCCGGGCTGCGTTACACACTGGCATTTGTTTGTCTCGCGCCGTTTGTTTTGTTGAGTGCGAAGAACAGAATTGCCATCCGATCGTTCACCCGAAAGGATTGGATGCGGTTCGCGCTGCTTGGTATCGTGTATTACACATTAACACAGGGCGCGCAATTCCTCAGCCTCGCCTATCTGCCCGCCGCTGCAGCAAGCCTCATGCTCAATCTCACACCGCTGGTTGTGGGCGTATTCGGGATCGTTCTTCTGCATGAACACCCTTCCCGCGGCCAGTGGTTTGGCATCGCCTTAACGATCCTTGGTGTTGCCGTTTTTTTTCTTCCTCTAAATCTACAAGCGGCACCCCTGTTTGGGTTGCTCGTAGCGTTTGGTGGCGTTGTCACGAATGCAGCGAGCTCATTAATGGGCCGGCAGGCAAACCGCCTGGCAGATAGCTCGCCACTCCTTATCACTTTTATCAGCATGGGGATTGGATCTGTGGCGCTTCTCTTGGTTGGCATCATCTTTCAGGGATTTGGGAAGCTTGATCTGCAAGGTTGGCTGATCATTGCCTGGCTGGCAATCGTCAATACAGCGTTCGCTTTTACATTGTGGAATCACACCCTGCGGACATTATCGGCAGTGGAGTCGAGCATCATCAACAGCCTGATGATGCCGCAGATCGCAATTCTTGCTTATATCTTTCTGGGTGAAGCGTTACATGGAAAAGAAATTGCGGGGCTGGTCCTGGTAGGTCTTGGGGTATTGATTGTGCAGTTAAAAAGGGTCAAGCCGTCGCCGTGAGATTCGGTGAAATTGAGTCGTGGGTTCATTCATGCGTTCCCTCTGTAACTTGCTCCACCGCCAATTCGATTGCCTGTTCCATCCTCATGGAATGACCCTTTGACCATGCGGATTCGAAGTTCGTTAAATCCATCTTGGCGCGCAAACCGTTGAGCTGCTCATCGAAATAGGCTTGCTCGTCAGGGGTCATCCGTGTGCCACTTTTGTCACGCAGCGTATTGGCTGCAGCGAACAATTGGACGGCACGTTCGTGTTCATTCTGAGCAAGGGCAATGAATCCAAAACATTCCAGTTGGTGAGCCACCGCGCCGGTTTGCCCCATATCTCGAAAAGCAACGATGGTCTCACGATAGTATCCCATCGCCTCCGCATAGTTCCCGAGTTGGCGTTCCAGATGTGCAAGATTGCTTTTTTCGAGGATGACGTTGAAACTGGCTCCAATTTCCTCGTAGGCTCTTGCAGATTCTTTCAAATATTTGCGGGCTTCATTGTGATTCTTTCGATGAGTCATAATGAAACCTAATATCTCGAATGCCTGCGCCTCCTGGGAGCGAAGTCCCGCCTCCTTTGCCAGGCGCAGCGACTCCTCTACATAGCGCTCTGCCAGCTCGAGGTCGTGATACAAATCAACGATCACGTGTCCCAGCCGATTAAGCGCCCGGCAGATCACATACACATCTTCTTCCGCGCGACCAATGGAATAGCTTTCCTGTAGTGCGGCTTCGGCTTCGGCGCGCTCCCCCAGAAATTCCAGCGGATACGCCAGCACGACCAGGGCAAACGCCAGCCCGCGCCGGTCCTGGCTTTGACGGTACAGAGAAACACTTTCTTCCGCAACCCGTTTGGCATTCGCGTTATCTCCTAACGACAGATAAAGCCTCGTCAGCCCGCAAAGTGCCTTGGCGCGAGCCACCAACCGCTGATCCTCTGTGACCCCTTCCGGCAGAGAAGTTTTTTCCACCTGTCCCAACACTTTCTGAGTCCAGCGAAAACCCTCTGCGGAATATCCGCCAGCGGTCCAGAAGAGATTTGCGGCTCCAACGATACGCAAGGCATTGTCCGGGTTTCGGTTCACGCCCCATTCCAGCGCGGCGCGCAGGTTATCCGCCTCGGCAGACATGCGGTTCTGCCAGGCCAGTTGCTCTCCACTTTTTAGCTTTTCATCCGCCAGCTCGGCAAATCGTACGAAATAGGCGAGATGGCGGTCTCGTATGTCTTCCACTTCAGAGGTCTCAAAGAACTTTTCGCGTGAGTATTGACGGATGGTCTCTAAACGGTGATAGCGAATTTCCTCACTCGTTTCCTCGATAACGATGAGTGACTTGTCCACCAGCCGGGTGAGCAGATCCAGGACATCGACTCCGGCATCGTCCTCGCCACAGACCACCTCGGCTGCCTCGAGCGTCCAGCCGCCGACGAAGACCGCCAGCCTGCGAAACAGGTTCTTTTCCTGTTCAGAAAGGAGACTGTAGCTCCAGTCGATCATCGCGCGCAGGGTTTGCTGGCGGGGCAGGGCAGTGCGCGAGCCACCGGTCAGCAGGCGGAAGCGGTCATCGAGGCGCGCCGCGATCTGGTCTGGAGATAAAACTTTCACGCGTGAGGCAGCCAGTTCAATCGCCAGGGGAATGCCATCCAGACGATAGCAGATCTGCGCGAGGGAAAACGCGTTGATGTCGGTCAGTGTGAAACCAGGCTTGGCCGTCGCGGCACGTTCCACGAAGAGGCGGATGGAATCCGCTTTTTGCAATTGGTCCAGAGGCGGCAAGTCCTCCGGGTTGGGTGCCGTCAACGATGGGACACGATACGCCACCTCGCCGGTGAGTCCCAATGCCTCGCGGCTGCTGGCAAGGATGCGCAGCTTGGGGCACGCCTGCAAAAGCATTTCGCTGATTTCGGCGCAGGCTTCAATGAGGTGTTCGCAGTTATCCAAGATAAGCAAGAGGGTTCTCCCTCGCAGATAATCAATGAGAACATCCAGCACGCTGCGATGGCGATCCTCGCGCAAACGGAACGTGGAAAGCAATGCCTGCGGAATCAGAGCGGGATCTGTGATGGTCGCCAGTTCCACCAGCCAGACACCATCTGCAAATTGGTCTAAGCAATCCATGCCGATCTGCAGACTCAGACGTGATTTCCCGGCGCCGCCTGATCCGGTGAGAGTCACGAGACGATGCGCGCTGAGCGCCTGTTTGATCTCCTCGCGCTCCTTCTCACGCCCGATAAAACTGGTCATCTGTGCGGGGAGGTTATGATGGAAGACATCGAGTGTCTTTATGGGAGGAAACTCATTTGGAAGATCCGCAACAATCAGTTGATAGATATGCTCAGGGCGCGGCAAATCCTTCAGGCGCCGCTCTCCCATGTCAAGCAGGGAGGCGCCTTCTGGCATGGCATCACGAACCAGCTCCTGCGCCGCAAAAGACAGTAAGACCTGCCCGCCATGCGCGGCAGACATCAGGCGCTGCACATGGCTCAGAGTAAGATACCCGCGATAATCACCGTTCGGTTGCACATCTGCCTGTCCGCTGTGAATGCCCATGCGTACTCGAATCGGCGCAGGAGTCCAGGCTTCCATTTGCAGCTTTCGTTGTGCCTCCAGCGCGGCTTGCAGCGCCTCGCCCGCATTGTGGAAGGAAGCGGAAAAAGAGTCACCAACAATTTGAAAGACAAATCCATTGTTTCCCTCAATGCTTTGTCTCAGAATTTCGTTATGGCGCGTAAGCAGGGAGGGCATGTCCTCCGGATGCTCCTGCGCAAGCTTGGTGCTGCTTTCGATATCGGTAAAAAGAAATGTCACCGTACCAGTGGGAATGTGATCCATAGGACGTTACGAATAAAAAGGATACCTGCCAAAGAAATTGTTTGTTGCCATCAGAACTTGA
>JAICRQ010000612.1 GCA_025966435.1 Anaerolineales bacterium
ACATGACATCCCGGCGTTCCTTATACACAGCACGGATCAGCTTAACGTGTTCGTTCAGGAAGCCGCCGTTCGCCACCTCGTACGCCACATATTGGTTGAAAGAGGACGTATGCAGGTCGGCAGCTTGTTTCGTCATGACCAGTTTGCGGATCACTTCGGGCGGCGCAATGACCCATGCCAGGCGCAAGCCTGGCGCCAGGAGCTTGGAAAACGTGCTGATGTAAATCACATTGCCGCTGTAATGACCACCGCCATTGAGCCCGCGATATTCACTATCCAGTGAAACAATGGAGGGGATGTGATCCCCCTCATAGCGGAGCTGTCCGTAAGGGTCATCTTCCACGATCGGCACGCCATAACGGTCTGCCAGCTCCACCAGCTTCTGCCGCCGCTCAAGACTGAGGGTAGAGCCGCTGGGGTTTTGGAAGTTGGGGAGAATATAGATGAACTTCGGTCCGATGCGCAAAGCGGCTTCCAGTTCATCTACGATCATGCCATCTTCATCTGCCCGGACGGGGATGTACTGCGCCCCGTATGCATTCCATGCCTGCAGCGCGCCCACATAGGTAGGCGATTCGACGACGATGTAATCACCCCGGTTGAGGAATAGCCGTCCGATAAAATCCAGAGCCTGCTGAGAACCGGAAGTGATCAAAATGTTATCGGCTGTGATCTCTATGTTGTAGCGAGCCGTATGGCGGGCGATCATTTCCCGGAGGGGTCTGTATCCTTCCGTGGTGCTGTATTGCAGCGCCTGAGGTCCAAAGTTGTCAAGCACGTGGTTGCATGCTTCGCGAAATTGCTCTACCGGAAAAACATCAGGCGCCGGAAGTCCGCCTGCGAACGAAATAATATCCGGCTGTTCCGTCAGCTTGAGCAGCTCACGAATGACGGAACTTTCCATTCTTTGAATGCGATGGGCATAACGATACTCCCAGGGTGTCTGCATGTTCTCTCCTTAAAAGATAAAAAAAGCCTGACAGGTATGCGAGCTCCTGTCAGGCGTGATGATTCCTTGACCCATCTAGGTCACAAAGGCTTATGGAAAGAATTCGTATCATGGCATTCCCTATCTTACTCAATTTCAGCCTTGTTTGCAAATGACTTCCCTCAGCTTATTCTCAGCGTTTAATGTAAGGTTATACTTACTAGACGGGCCAACCTCGCGAAGGTTTCACTCGATAGTGACTGGCGCAACCTTTCTGCCGGGAGGGCCGCTTGCTGCAGTTCCGTGGATCTATTGGCTGCGGGACTTCTGCTTGGCAAAGAGAGATTATTATGAAAGAAAACCACAATCAACATTCCGAAGCTAAGGCTGATTTGCTCTCGAGTCTGAAAGGTCAAGACTATTGCTATCTTACGACGACAGGACGCGTGAGCGGCAGCCCGCACGAGATCGAGATCTGGTTCGGAGTTCAAAACGATATTCTGTACATCCTCTCTGGCAGCGGAACATCGGATTGGGTCAAGAATCTGCGTAAGGATCCGGCTGTCAGCGTGCGAATCGAGAAACACACCTTTACAGGGACCGCGCGAGTGGTAAAGGATCAGGAAGAAGAGCGAACGGCTCGCTACCTGATAGCCGAAAAGTACCAGGAATGGGAGGAAGGGAAGACTCTCAGTCAGTGGGCGCGGACGGCGCTGCCGGTCGCGATCGACGTCAGGTTTTAAGCGCCAAACGAATTGTCTTATTAAGAACGGGGGATTTATCTTAATGCTTAATCGTTCCCTGGAATGTTGATTTGATTTCAAGCCTGTTATACACTCGTCGCGTTTTATCCGCGCCCAAGAAGTGTACCGAAGCATCTGGAGTTTATGTACATGAGCGTGAAAAA
>JAICRQ010000628.1 GCA_025966435.1 Anaerolineales bacterium
AAACTCCCCGCCACCACCGGAAACGCCCCCTGGAGCCTGCGGCGTGCCATCTGTCGAGCCGCCCGAGGAGGAGCCGCCGCCCACAATCATCGTTACGCGCTGGGCGCCGACGTTGCCCGTGTTTTCGACCGTCATGGTCAACGTGAATTGTTCACCCGGTTGGAGAGGATCCACACTGGTCGCGTAGCTGGTGATGACAAGCTGTGAGCTTTTCACACCGGTCGGCGTGGATGTGGCGACAGCAACCCCACCGCTGCCGGAGACGCGAATGTTCAAGGTAAACGTTTCGCTATACGATGTCCCATTGACATCGTTGTACGCCAAATTCATCGTAACACTCACGACGCCAGATACCCAGTTTGCCACCGTCATGGGCTGTTCGATGTCCTTGGAATTTCCCGCCACCAGATCTCCAACAATATAGACGCCGCCGTTCTTGAGCGGCACAAAGTCGGTTGAGACAAATGTTGCCTGGACGTTAAACGCCTGCGCGTCGCCTTGATTTCGTAGTTTCACGATAAGCGTGAAGTTTTGCCCATATCGAACATCTTCAGGATTGGTTCGATAGTTCTGTACTGAGATCTGAGGACGAATAATCGGCAGCGGCTCCGGAGTATCGGTAGCAGCGGTTGTGGATGTTGGCGAGGGTGTGTCTGTTATTTGCAGAAGATTGGCTGCAGAGTTTGCATAGGCGCGCACAGGAATTGCGACGACCAGTAGGGCAAACAACATAAATAGTGACACAAAACGACGAAATGCAGATTTCATTGTTCTCCCAATTCTTTTCACGATGCCTGGGCAGACTCGAGCGCGGCGGATTGATATTCCGCTTCGCTGACTTGCCGCCCGTCGAGAAGAAAGATCTTATGTGAAGCAAAACGCGTCATGCGCGGGTCATGCGTCACCACCAGCACCGTCCGACCGGCGTTGTGCAGGTCCGAAAGGAGCTGCATCACCGTCCCGCCACTGGAGGTGTCGAGGTTGCCGGTCGGTTCATCGGCGAGAATCAGGCTGGGATTGTTAACCAGCGCCCGCGCGATCGCCACGCGCTGCTGCTGACCACCGGAAAGCTCGTTCGGGCGATGGTCGGCGCGGTTGTCGAGCCCCACCTGACCTAATAGCGTGCGCGCCTGAAGGCTCCGCTGCGCGGGGGTGACTCCCGCAAACTGCATCGGGAATGCCACGTTCTCCAGGGCACTCATGCTCGGGATGAGATTGAAGGATTGGAACACGAATCCCATCGTACGGCGGCGGAAGAGCGCCAGCGCGTTTTCGTCCATTTGGTCCAGCCGAGCCCCGTCCACAGAAATCTCGCCAGAGGTGGCACGGTCCAGCCCACCAAGCAGATACAGCAGCGTACTTTTCCCAGAACCGGAAGGTCCCATGACGACCGTAAAGGTGTGCGCCTCGATATCCAGATCCAGCCCATCGAGGGCGCGCACGATCGTATTACCCATCTGGTAATGCTTCGTCAACCCTCGGATGCGTATAAATGGTGCTGGCATACGACTAAAAGAATGGACGTTGGACGGCTAACCCGCCAAAGCTCGACGCCAATGCCCCCAGTCCCGCCTGTGC
>JAICRQ010000494.1 GCA_025966435.1 Anaerolineales bacterium
GAGGCAGGGCGACACAATCCGAAGGCGCGCCGTCGGACATATAAGCGGTCGTGCCGTCAGAGAGCAACGTTTCGGTAACGCGCATCGGTCGATCAAGTGTTTTGACATGCCCCGAAGCAGACCAGTTTCGGTCGGGTGCAAAGACTGTCACTTTGCCGATTTCTCTCATCGCCTGGGCGAGAGCCAAAATCCCGGGTGCCTGGACGCCGTCGTCATTCGTTACGAGTATGTGCATGAATACATCCAAACTCAGTGATTGAGTAGTCCCGCGTGCTTTCGTGGGACGTATCGAAACCACTGCGCCTCAAGAAATCTATTGTTTTTATATTTCTGGTGGTTTCGATACGGTCAAGGAAAACGCTTGACCTACTCAACCACCTCTCTTCGATGATTATAACCCCGCCTGTATAATCATTTTCATGTGCCGTACTTCTTTCCTCTTTCTTCTTCCTTATTTCTTCCTCTCCTGCACACCACAAACCCCTCCACCTCCTCTTCAGACTACACTTTATGTTTACCGTTTTGATCCTCCATCGTTCCTTGAATTCTCAGAAGATTTTCAGGCTCTGGGGGAAACCCCGTTTACGATTCCTCCCAGTTGCGGGTTATTTAATGTCTTTTCTCCTCCCATTGGAAAATTTATAGCCATAGAGTTGAGTTGTCCCAACGGGCAAACGGTCCTGTTTCTGGATACCGCAACAAACTCCGTGACTCAGCCTATTGCAGACTCAGATAGTCACTTCCTGGCATGGGCGTTCGATGAAAGCGCAGCCTATCTGAAGGTTGACTCATTGGGCAGTCCGCGCGTCGTTCGCGTTTCTACAGATGGTAGGCAAGATGTCATCTCCATCACGGAATTCACGTATGATCTTGCCGCTTCTTCAAAAGAGGCTGAATTCACTTTCAGCTTTTCGCGCGGAATGGGGCAGGGCAGTGAGTTATGGCTGGCAAAACGCGGCGGAAATGTCGTCGAGCAGTTGTACGCCGATTCGTTTAATTACATTTCCTATGCTCGATATTCGCCAGATGGAAGTCAGATCGCTTTCATCAAAATCCCGGATACACAGACTCCGTTCACGGTCGGTGAACTATGGGTGATGGACTCTGATGGTTCGAACGCGCATAAACTGGCGGATGCAGATGCCGGTCATGGATACGCGGCGAACTGGTCACCGGATGGAACGAAGCTCGCCTTTGTGAAGCGCGAAAACCCGGAGGATGAACGCGCCGCTCGATCGAGCGAAGCGCTGATCAGCAATATTTATATCGTCGACGTGCAGAGCGGAGCGGAGACGCAGATCACGCATCTTGACGAGGGAAGAACCGAAACGCCGTCCTGGTCGCCCGGCGGGAACACTCTGGCTTTCAACGCGGTCATAAATGATAGAATGAATGTGCACATCGCGGACCTGTCAACAGGGGCTATTCGAGTCCTTATCGAGGAATCATCGTGTTGCCCCGCGTGGATGCGAAAATAATTCTAACCACGGAGACACAAAGAAATTGGAATCTCAGTGGCTTCGTGTCTCCGTGGTTAGCCATTGAAAGCGAGTCCGAATGATTCGGCGAATCGTATTGATTCTGATCTTAATGATATTGATGACTTCTTGTGGGGGCGGCGCGGCGCCGGCAACCCAGCCTCCCGCCGCAACAGAAGCACCGACCGAGGAACCTGCGGCGACCGAACCTCCAGCCTTTCAATCTTTGGAAGCGCCGACCCAAGCCACGACACAACCCCTGCCAACTGCCTCTCCCGAACCGACCTCCACGCAGCTTCCAGAAACACCTACGGATACACCTCTGCCCACGCTGGAACTTCCAACCGAAATTGTCAACCCTCCTGCGCAATTGGCGTGGGACGGGGTGCCGACCTACCTTGCCGAATCAACCCCGGGCTACGCATTCCGCGTCAGGTACGATCCCGAGCTCTGGGCATTGACCACCGACCAGTTTGGGTTTGCTGCTCTCGCGCATCGAAACATCCCGGCTTGTGTGATCTCCGTCACATCCGGTCGCGGTTTGCCTCTCAACATGACCGTGGAACATGATATGTTAAGTATTGAGGATGTCACCTTCGATGTAGGGAATGTATTTGAAAACGGAGTCCTGAAATTCATCACGTTTACAGGCGGCAATGCGAATATTATTACAGGCTTCCAGCTTGATTTCGAGGAACAGACAGATGAGTGTCGAGCGGATGCGGTCGCGGTCCTTTCCACACTGACATCGGTTCGCGCTTCACAGGCGACGCCTACACTTACACCCTGATGTAAAATGAGTAGGTCGGGTTAACTGTGCAGCGCCCTGTTGGTAACCCGCCAATCTTGATCATGTCAGGTTACCAACCTGACCTACCTGATATTGTGACTTATTCATTCAAGAATGCACTGACAGCCCTGCTGCTCTGCGGCGTTTTCCTCAGTGTGCGCGGCGCCTCTGCGGAGCGTTCGTTCGCGCTGCAAGCGCTGGTCACGCCCTTCCTCTATCCTCCCTATCCCGGCAGCGCCTCGCAGGAATCCATCTTCGACCATTCCACCCCGAATTACACCCAGGACAACGTCGTCCTTGCATACACCGGCGAGCGAGCCCGCAAGAACTGCCCTTCGCCACCTCCGCCGGGCACGCCGCCGCCCCAGGCGGGCGTATGCAACGCGGGCGCGGGCGGATACTGGTCCTACAGCCTTGGTGACTGGGTCTACTACGATGGTCACGATGGCGTGGATTATGGCATCTCCTACCGCCCCGTCTATGCCGCCGCGGACGCAGACCAGATCGTCTATGCCGGTTGGTGGGACCCGCAAAATCACCGCGTCAATCTAGGTATCTACGTCCGCCTGCATCATCCCAATGGATACAACACCTATTACGGACACATGAGCTCGGTCGCGGTGCAGTCCTGTTCGCTGGTAGGCTGTGCCTTAGTCCCTCATGGGGAGATACTTGGCATCAGCGGTACGACCGGGAACTCGAGCGGTCCTCACCTGCATCTGCTGGTCCGAAATCCCTCGAATCGATCCGTGGACCCTTATGGCTGGCGAGGGGCAGGCGCCGACCCGTGGCCGCATAACCAGCGCGAATCGTTATGGGTGACATACCCGTCGCTGGTGTATTCGGGCGCGCGGGTGTATCCCTCCGGTCCC
>JAICRQ010000386.1 GCA_025966435.1 Anaerolineales bacterium
AATCAAACGCGATGGGCAAGTCTGGTAATTGATCGTCGAAATCGAAACGGTATTCCATGCGTGCGCTCCTAATGATCAGTGATTAATTCCTAACGTAGCGTTTCCGTAGACACAAAAACTATAAAATCAACCGGATTGAGTGCCATTCAGGTTCTTACGTTCGCGGTTCCCTGCTGGATTGTCACTAAAGCCACGATCAAGCCTAAGCTCAAGATGACTAATCCCAACCAATAACTCAAGGGGTTGATGATAAATAATAACTGAGGAAGTATGAGCAAGAGCAACCATGCCGTGCTTGCCCTGGCTGTTTTTGACAACGCCGAAACGATCAGACCCAGGAGCCCGCCTACAAAAGCAACCAGGAAGAGGATAATTGCAGGAGAGAGAAGCGCCTGGAATCCACCAGGACTGCCGAGCTCTGTCAAAGAGTTGATGATCGTCCAGACCAAGCCCTGATAGATCGCTAAAATGCCGACCATCCAGACTTTGGATAATATGTACGGAAACACCATAGAGCTGGTTCGTTGTTCCCGCCGGTACACCTCCCTTTCTTTAAAGATCTCATTTTGAACCAAGAAGGCGGAGGTCAACACCACGAGGAAAGTGAAAAGATCGAAGATGAGCGGCAAACCAGTAGCAACCGCCTGGCTGGACGACAAGACAAAATGGATAAGTGCAACAAGCGGAGGAAGCGCGAGCATGAGGAATCCGGTTTTATCTCGCCAGAGCAAACGGGAATTGCGCCGGATCCATAGAAAAAGTTTTTGGAGGCCGTTCGCGCGTGGCACGATCGGTGGCGGCAGTTTCTCTTTCGAAGCACTCCTCAACCGTATTCGCAGCAAGGGACGGGTTT
This sequence comes from Anaerolineales bacterium, assembly GCA_025966435.1. GTDB lineage: Bacteria > Chloroflexota > Anaerolineae > Anaerolineales > Villigracilaceae > Defluviilinea. Next base: position 854 of record JAICRQ010000386.1, read on the forward strand.
GAAGCAGGAGGTCCGGGTATCGATTATGTATGGGATCATCCACATATTTTTGATATGCCGGATTGTCTTTGAATCGCTTCGCCCATTCAATTCCATCACGTTCCTGCGGATTGAAGAGCATTTCCAGCGCTTCCTGAAGGCCAAACAAATCTTTGACGACCCCGCGCGGGAGCAATCCTTTCAGGTACGCGAAAGCTTCATCGGCAGGTCCGAACCATGCCATTAACCCCCCTGTCGCCAAGAAGATAATTTTGTCTGATAACCCGGCGCTTCTGGAGCGCGGATTGACGTAGATGACCGTGATGCCCTGACGAGATAATTCCCGCAGCAGGATTGTGATTTGTACCTCATCAAAAGGAACGAGCGGCTCAGCCGACTCGTCGACAAGGAGAAGCGTCGGGGAACCAATGAGCTCGATCGCAATGCTCAACCGTCGTTTTTCAATATTGTTCAACATCCCAACGCGTCGATTCGTCGTCTGTGTTAACTCTACAGTCTCCAGAACGCTTTGCACTCTCTGCCTGCGCTCCTGGGAGGAAGTTCGTCGCGGCAGGCGCAACGTGGCTGCATCTCGCAGAGTCTCAGCCACCGTAAGGTTGTGATGCAATGCATATTCAGCGGGAACATATCCAATCGTTGGGCGGAACGCCTTCAGATGTGCGTAAAGATTAATGCTATCGATCAAGATCTCGCCACTGGCAGGCTTCAGGACACCAGCAAGACTCTGTAAAAGAATCGATTTTCCGGAACGACCCAGATCTGTTAGGGCAACCAGCTCACCCGGCTCGATGTGAAACGATACATCCGAAAGTAAGCTCTCTCCTGCACGGTTGCGAATCGTCAGCTCCTTTACCTGAAGCAGGACTCCGCTCGGTCCTGGCGTCTTTTCGCTATCGTTTTGAGTCGGATCAGTCATAACAGTCTGGATTCCTTCTGTCGGGGATGTACTTACTGGCATCATTTTCACCAAGCGAAAAATAGGATCGAGCTTTTAAATCAAAATGCTAGCTTATATCTTAGATCTACCAGGATGAAACGAAACTCATGTCGGAATTTGTTCGTTTCTGGAAGCAAGCGCCGACAGCGTCAGCCTGGCGGCAGCGGCAGCCCCATCTAAATCGGGAAGCTCGTCCGGATTGCTTTCGAAACGATGAGTGAGATGATGAGAAATACGTTCTGCGAGGTTAGCTGGCGTAACTTCATCGGGGTCGATCATATCCACCCAACGCTTTTCTGCAAATAAACTGGCGCGTGTGCGCTGCTCCGCGCTGGGACCGGCGCGAGGGATGAGAATCGCAGGCTTATTCATGCGCAGGATTTCAACGGTTGTGTTGTAACCTGCCATAGAGATCACCAAATCCGCCGCAGCAATCTGGCTGAGCGAATCATTGACAGATTCCATCAAGAAAATTGGCAGTCCTTCGGCCCGGCGGCTTAGCTCGGCAATTAGTTCAACGGGCATGAAAGGTCCTGTGATAACTGCCAGGACACATCGCTGATCCTTCAGAACATCTGGCAGCGAATCAAAAAGGACGCTCATCATCGGGTAGGCGTCTGCACCACCGCCTGCCATCACAACAATGAGCGGAGTATCAGCGGGTTCCTTTGCCAGGTACTTGGCGCGCAGGGCAGGCGCTTTGACGGCAGTCGCCAGATTGGTTACGTAACCACAATAAAATACCTTTTTTGCTTCCGCCTCAGGAATCTGGTATTTGTCGACAACATCATACACACTTTGCATTCCAAATACCAAAATCCGGGCATAGTAGCGCTCGATCGCCTCGTAAGCCCCTTCCTCCTGCCACCGTTTTATCGTTACATCGGGACTATCAAGAATGTCTCGCAACCCCAGAACAACCTGGGTATGGATTCTTGAATGCTTTATCGCCTCCAGGGCGGGGAGCAACTCCCCCATTGCTCCATGCGGCATATGATCCACGAGAAATATGTCAGGGGCGTAATTGAGCAGCACATGGCTGATTAATTGTTTGCGGAGATGAAGAATTTCCGGGAACGACATACTCAGATGAGTCGCCTTCCAATTCCCGGGGCTGTCTTTTGCGATGGAAGGGAGCTTGATATAGTCGTGGTGGGGTGAAATGGAAAAGAATTGCCCCAATTGCGAATCAGAAAAAGTAAGGATAGAGGCTTCCTCGCGGAGCCGGTAGATTTCCCAGGCAATAGAACATGTGCGCTGCATATGTCCCAACCCAAAGCCATCCTGTGAATAAATGGCAATTCGTAGACCCTCTGGTTTCCCTGTTTCTATTGCGCTCTCCTATCTCTAAAAATAAAGAAGAAGCCCTGATGACGAGCTAGGCGATTTATAAGTTGGATGATAGATTCACAAAACGGGATGCTCTCAAGCAAGAGCATGAGAAAAATATGGCGTCAATCTCTGATTAACAGTATATTAATGCTATTGTAATAATTTAGACCCTATTTGTCAATTACAGTTGGAGCGTTGCAGCAAGGAAACATGAATCTCTCCCAAAACACTTTTTATTCATTTAATTCAATTTTGATTAGATTTCTCCGATTAATTGTCGTATAATTTCGCTATGCCCGAGTGGATTGGAAAAACAATAGGAAATGTGCGCATTGAAAAGCTTCTGGCACGCGGGGGTATGGCAGAGGTTTATCTAGGCTCGCATCTGAATCTTGAGCGGCCTGTAGCAATCAAATTGCTCCATAGTTATATCGAAGAGGAACCCTTGCTGCTCGAGCGCTTCCGACGGGAGGCAAGGGTCGTCGCGGGGCTGCGCCATCCTAATATCGTTCAGATCTTCGATTTCGATACGGTCGATGGCCATCCTTATATCGTCATGGAGTATTTGAAGGGTCCAACGCTGGCGACGTATTTGCGTTACCTGCACCAGCGAAAGAAACGGATCCCGCCGGATCAGGTTGCGCGCTTGCTCAACGAGATCTCGACCGCGCTGGATTATGCCCACAAGCAGGGAGTGGTCCATCGCGACATCAAACCTGGCAATATTCTGCTGTATAACAAGGCTGAAGACATTCCCCTTGATAAGCCTCTGACAGAGGATGTGGAAGCCGTGATTACGGACTTTGGGCTTGTACGTATCATGAACACGGCCTCCCAAACAGCCTCCGGCACCGTGAGCGGAACACCCGCCTACATGTCTCCG